>NZ_JBMVFV010000049.1:0-43286 GCF_049538395.1 Micromonospora sp. AB353
GCTGGCGCTCGGCGCGGTCGCCGTCGCGCTGGCTGCGGTGCCCGCGGTGCCGGACCGTCCGTGGCAGGGGCCGCTCGCCGTCCTCGGCGCGCTCGCCGTCGCGGCCGGGCTGCTGCGGCACCTGGTACGCCGCTTCGGCGGCATCACCGGCGACGTGCTCGGGGCGCTCGTGGAGATCGTCACCACGCTGTCCTACCTGGGACTGGTGCTGACCGGCTGAGCGTCACCGGTCCGGGCGGGTAGCGTTCGGGGCGAGTGCACCGGCGCGGTCGAGGGGGACGGCATGCTCATCACGGACGACTTCCTGCCGGTACCGGTGCCCGAGTCGCTCGACGCGACGTACCTGGTACCGATCACCGGGCTGCCGAAGGTGAGCCCGAAGACCGCTGTGGAAGGGCTGGCCGGCCGGCTCGCCGAACCGGTCCACGGGCTGGCCCGGCAGATGCTCGACAGCCCGCTGATGACGGTGGACACCCGCACCGTCGACGAGTTCCCCGAGCTGCCGCCGGACCTGCTCACCGCGTTCGGCGCCACCGAGGAGCAGCTGGCCCGGCTCGCCGCCGCCACCCACCTCGTGGTGGTGCAGGCCGAGTACCGGCCGGGCTGGCCGCCCGCGCACGAGTGGGCCGCCCGCGCGGTGGCCGCCGCGGTCGCCGAGACCGTCGGCGGGGACGTGGTGGACGTCTTCGGGCTCCAGTTCCTCGACCCGGCGGCGGCGCTGCGCTCGCTGCCCGACGAGCAGGGCCGGATCCGGCTCGTCGACTGGGTGCTGGTCCCCTACTCCTCGGACTCCGACGGGCTCTGGTTCACCACGAAGGGGCTGCGCCGGTTCGGGCTGCTGGAGTTGCAGGCCCAGGGCGTACCGGACCACCTGACCCGGGCGTGGGGCGCGGTGATGACCGGCGCGGCCCGGCGGCTGCTGCGGGACTGGACCGACGGGCTCGCCGGTGAGGAGGTGCCGGCGTTCGTGCAACTGCCGGTGCTGGCCACGGTGACCGGGCACGACATCGCCGTGGCGTACGGCAATCCGGAGCAGCACGGCGCGACCGCACCGGTGCTGCTGCGGCTGGAGCTGGACCCGGCCACCGACCCGGACGCCGACTCGTTCCTGAGCCTCAACCCGCCGCCCGGGCATCCGGGGCCGCCCGGCCGCTACTTCGCCGCCGCCTGCGCGACGCTGTTCAACGGCATCCAGCCGGACGTGCGCTACACCCGCACCGGGGACGCGATGAGCCGCGCGGTGGAGACCGCCCGGGAGGCGCTCGGCGACATCCGGGCCCGGTTCCTGGCCGGGCGGCTGCCCGAGGAGAGCCAGCTCGTGGTCAAGTACGGCCTGCCCGGCGACGACGGTCCCGAGTACGTCTGGGCCGGGGTGACCTCGTGGGACACCCCGGAACGGATCGTCGGCGCCAGCGCCAGCGACGCCAACACCGACCCGAGCGTGCGGATCGGCTCGCCAGTGGTGGTGGAGGCGTCGGACGTCGTCGACTGGGCCGTGCTGGACGGCACCGGCGTGCTGGAGGGCGGCTGGACGCAGGCAGTCCTCGACGCCGGGGAGCGCGGCGAGGACTGACCCGCGCGGCTCAGCGCACCGAGGGCGGGTCCGCCTCCGGGCTCAGCGCACCGAGGGCTCGACGAACGGCGGCCGGGTCAGGCGCATCCGGGCGCGGCGGCCCCGGATGTCCACCTCCAGCTCGTCGCCGTCGGCCGGCTTCGGGTCGGTGTCGACCAGTGCCAGCGCGATGCCGTGCTTGAGCGTCGGGCTGAACGTGCCGCTGGTGACGGTGCCGACCTGCCGGTCGCCCGCGTACACGGCCATGCCGGGGCGCGGGATGGCCCGGTCGACGGCGGTGAGGCCGCGCAGCGTACGGGCCGGGCCGGCGGCCTTCTCGGCGCGCAGCGCGTCGCGGCCCCAGAACGCCGGCTTGTCCCAGCCCACCGCCCAGGCGGAGCGGCCCTGCACCGGGGTGATCTCCGGGGACAGGTCCTGCCCGTGCAGCGGGTAGCCCATCTCGGTGCGCAGCGTGTCCCGGGCGGCCAGGCCGCAGGCGCGTACGTCGCCGCCCGCGGCGAAGAGCGCGTCCCAGACGGCGACCGCGTGCTCGGCCGGGACGACCAGTTCGTAGCCCAGTTCGCCGGTGTAGCCGGTGCGGCACACGGTCAGCTCCACCCCGTCGAGCGTGGCGGTGGAGAAGCTCATGTAGTCGTGCCCGGTGGGCAGGCCGAGCGCGCCCAGCAGGTCCGCCGAGCGCGGTCCCTGGACGGCGAGCACCGCGTACGCCTCGTGCTCGTCGGTGACGGTGACGCCGGCGGGCGCGGCGGCGCGCAGCCGGCGGGCCACCTCGGCGGTGTTCGCGGCGTTGGGGATCAGGAAGACGTGGTCGTCGGCGTGCAGGTAGGCGATGATGTCGTCCACCACGCCGCCGGTGGCCTCGTCGCAGCAGAGCGTGTACTGCGCCTGTCCGGGGGCGATCCGGCCGAGGTCGTTGGTGAGGCAGGCGTTGACGAAGTCCGCCGCGCCCGGCCCGGTGACCCGGATCTTGCCCAGGTGCGAGACGTCGAACACGCCGACGCCCTCGCGGACGGCCGTGTGCTCCTTGAGTACGCCGCCACCGGCGTACTCGAGCGGCATCTGCCAGCCCCCGAAGGGGGCGAACTTCGCGCCGAGCGCGGTGTGCCGCTCGTGCAGCGGGGAGCGGCGCAGCCGGGTCTCGGCGGCGTCGGAGGTCACCTCGGTCATGGGTGGCAACTTACCGGCCCGGACCGCTGTGGTTAGCATCGGCGGGATCCCGTCGGCACGCATCGGCGGGACAGCCACGCCTCCCGGCGGGTAGGTTGCCGCCGGAGACACCTTCATCGCCGGTACGCGACGACGCGGCCGGCCCGGCCCGCCCGGAGTAGCTTTCGTGACATCGCCCCGTACCACCCTCAGCCTGGTCGACACCGACCCCGCCGAACTCGCCGTCGACGCGATCGTGATCGGCGTGCACAGCCAGACCACCGAGCCGGGCAGCGGCGCATCCGCCCACGCCCTGCTGCTGGCCACCGGCGGGGAGAGCATCGCCGCCGCGTTCGACGGAAAGCTGACCGAGACGCTGGCCCTGCTCGGCGCGACAGGTGGCCCGGGCGAGGTGATCAAGCTGGCCACGCTGGGCACCGTGACCGCCCCGCTGGTCGTGGCCGTCGGCCTCGGCCCGGAGCCCTCGGGCGCCGCTCCGGCCCCGGAGTCGCTGCGCCGGGCCGCCGGTGCCGCGGTGCGGGCGCTGGCCGGCGCCCCGCGCGTCGCGCTGGCCCTGCCGCTGCCCGACGACGCCGACGCCCCGGCCGCGCTGCGCGCGGTCGCCGAGGGCGCGCTGCTGGGCGGCTACCGGTTCGCCGGCTACAAGACCAAGCCGCAGCCGGCCCGGCGTGAGCCGGTGGCCGAGGTGCTGGTGGCGGTGCCGGACGCGGCCGACGCGACCGCCCAGGCCGAGATCGCGCGGGCGCAGGCCGTGGCCGGCGCGGTGCGGACCAGCCGGGACTGGGTCAACACCGCGCCGAACGAGCTGCGTCCCCCGGCGTTCGCCGACGTCGTCTCCGCCGCCGCCCGCGAGGCGGGGCTGGAGGTCGAGGTGCTGGACGAGGCGGCGCTGAAGGCCGGCGGCTACGGCGGCATCCTCGCCGTCGGCCAGGGCTCCGAGGCCCCGCCGCGGCTGGTGAAGCTCACCTACACGCCCGCCGGCGGCGGCAACGGCAAGCGGGTCGCGCTTGTCGGCAAGGGCATCACGTTCGACACCGGCGGCATCTCGATCAAGCCGGCGCAGGGCATGTGGGAGATGAAGTCGGACATGGCCGGCGCGGCGGCGGTCGGCGCGGCCATGCTGGCGGTCGCGGCGCTCAAGCCGTCGGTCACCGTCACCGGCTACCTGCCGATGGCGGAGAACATGCCGTCGGGCACCAGCTACCGGCCGGGCGACGTGATCAGCATGTTCAACGGCAAGAAGGTGGAGGTGCTCAACACCGACGCCGAGGGCCGGATGGTGCTGGCCGACGCGATGGCGCGGGCCTGCGCGGACGGCGCGGACTACCTGTTCGAGACCTCGACGCTGACCGGCGGTCAGGTGATCGCGCTGGGCAAGCGGATCGCCGGTGTGATGGGCACCCCGGAGCTGTGCGAGCGGGTGCGGGTGGCAGGTGACGCGACCGGCGAGCCGGCGTGGCCGATGCCGCTGCCGGACGACGTGCGCAAGGGCATGGAGTCGGACGTCGCGGACATCTCGCAGGTGAACGCCGGGATGGACCGGGCCGGGCACATGCTGCAGGGCGGGGTGTTCCTGCGCGAGTTCGTCACCGACGACGTGGCGTGGGCGCACATCGACATCGCGGGTCCGGGCTACCACTCGGGCGAGGCGACCGGCTACTGGACCAAGGGCGGCACCGGCGTGCCGGTGCGGACGCTCGTGCACCTGGTCGAGGACGTCGCCACCCACGGCTGACGGGTAAGGAAGGGCCCCTTCTTAACGCCTCGCGTTGTAGAAGGGGCCCTTTTTAACACCCGCGCGCAGGTAGCTCAGAACAGCTCGGGGCGGCGCTTGCGGCGCTCGTTGTAGTCGCGCATGCGCTGCGGATAGCCCATCAGCCGCACGTCGTAGATCGGAATGGCGATCCGGTGCGCCCAGCGGCGGGCCTCGTCCGGCCCGCCGACACGCCGCCGGGTCCACTCGCCGTCGTCGGCGATCAGCATGATCGTGGTCTCGGTGACCGTCGTACGAGGCTCGATGAACGCCTCGACGCCCTTACGGGTCCGGACGAAGTTCTCCAGATGGTCCAGATCGGCGCGGTCGGCGGCGCGGTCGCGGCTCGCCGGGGCCGCCCGCTTGCGTCGTCGGAACAGCCCCACCGAATCCACTCCTCCCCCAAGCCGTCATCGAAGACGGTGCCAAGGGTACGTGTCACCGACGTGTCGTTGGGCACCTCGGTACGCGCTCGGTCCGTGGTGGTGACAAGATGACCGAGGTGGGGTGTACCTGTTACTCCGCCGTAACCCCCGATGCAGTGACGCGACCTGGGAGTTGGATGTGAGCGAGCCGAACGACACGACCTTCGACATCGTCATCCTCGGAGGTGGTAGCGGCGGCTACGCGGCGGCGCTGCGTGCCGCCCAGCTGGACCTCTCCGTCGCCCTCATCGAGAAGAGCAAGCTGGGCGGGACCTGCCTGCACAACGGGTGCATCCCGACCAAGGCGCTGCTGCACGCCGCCGAGATCGCCGACCAGACCCGCGAGTCCGAGCAGTTCGGTGTGAAGGCCGAGCTGGTCGGCATCGACATGAAGGCGGTCAACTCGTACAAGGACGGCGTGATCTCCCGCCTGTACAAGGGTCTCCAGGGCCTGGTGGGCAGCAGCAAGAAGATCACCTTCGTGGCCGGCGCGGGCAAGCTGGTCGGCAAGAACGTCGTCGAGGTGGACGGCAAGCGCTACACCGGCCGCAACGTCGTGCTGGCCTCCGGCTCGTACGCGAAGAGCCTGCCCGGCCTGGACGTCGACGGTGAGCGGATCATCACCAGCGACCACGCCCTGACCCTGGACCGCGTCCCGTCGTCGGCGATCGTCCTCGGCGGCGGTGTGATCGGCGTCGAGTTCGCCAGCGTCTGGAAGTCCTTCGGCGTGGACGTGACCATCGTCGAGGCGCTGCCCCGCCTGGTCGCCGCCGAGGACGAGGAGTCGTCGAAGGCGCTGGAGCGGGCGTTCCGCAAGCGGAAGATCAACTTCAAGGTCGGCAAGCCGTTCGAGAAGGTCGAGAAGACCGACAAGGGCGTGAAGCTGACGATCCAGGGCGGCGACACGGTCGAGGCCGAGCTGCTGCTGGTCGCCGTGGGCCGCGGCCCGAACACCGCCGGCCTCGGCTACGAGGAGCAGGGCGTCAAGATGGACCGCGGCTACGTGCTGACCGACGAGCGGCTGCGCACCAGCGTGCCGAACGTCTACGCGGTCGGCGACATCGTGCCCGGCCTGCAGCTCGCGCACCGCGGCTTCCAGCAGGGCATCTTCGTCGCCGAGGAGATCGCCGGGAAGAACCCGGCCGTGATCGACGAGGCCGGCATCCCGCGCGTCACCTACTGCGACCCGGAGCTGGCGTCGGTCGGCCTGACCGAGGCGAAGGCCAAGGAGCAGTACGGCGCCGACAAGATCAAGACCTACAACTACAACCTGGGCGGCAACGGCAAGAGCCAGATCCTCAAGACCGCCGGCCACGTGAAGCTGGTCCGGGTGGACGACGGCCCGGTGGTCGGCGTGCACATGGTCGGCGCCCGGGTCGGTGAGCTGATCGGCGAGGCGCAGCTCATCTACAACTGGGAGGCGTACCCGGCCGAGGTGGCGCAGCTCGTGCACGCCCACCCGACGCAGAACGAGGCTCTGGGCGAGGCGCACCTGGCCCTGGCCGGCAAGCCGCTGCACGCGCACGCCTGACACGACAACCGCGGCGTCCGGCGACGGGCGATGATCCCACCAGGGGAATGAAGGAGTCTGGAGAACATGCCGGTATCGGTCACCATGCCCCGGCTCGGCGAGAGCGTCACCGAGGGCACCGTCACGCGCTGGCTCAAGCAGGAGGGTGACACCGTCGAGGTCGACGAGCCCCTGCTCGAGGTGTCGACCGACAAGGTCGACACCGAGATCCCGTCCCCCGCGGCGGGCGTGCTGAGCCGGATCGTGGTCGGCGAGGACGAGACCGCCGAGGTCGGCAGCGAGCTGGCGGTCATCGCCGGCGAGGGCGAGGACGCGGGCGCGGCTCCCACCGAGAAGGCCGAGCCGGCCACCGAGCCGACGGCCGCCGCCGAGGGCACCGGCCCCGAGCCGGAGCAGGCCCAGGAGGCCGAGGAGGCCGCCGCCGA
Source organism: Micromonospora sp. AB353 (assembly GCF_049538395.1). Classification (NCBI taxonomy): domain Bacteria; kingdom Bacillati; phylum Actinomycetota; class Actinomycetes; order Micromonosporales; family Micromonosporaceae; genus Micromonospora; species Micromonospora sp. AB353. The sequence goes on from NZ_JBMVFV010000049.1 coordinate 6,875, forward strand.
GCCGGGCGCCGAGGCCGAGCAGCCGGCCGTCGAGGAGCCGGCCGAGCCCGCCGCGCCGTCGGGCGAAGGCACGCCGGTGACCATGCCGGCCCTGGGCGAGAGCGTCACCGAGGGTACGGTCACCCGCTGGCTCAAGCAGGTCGGCGAGACCGTCGAGGTGGACGAGCCGCTGCTGGAGGTCTCCACCGACAAGGTCGACACCGAGATCCCGTCGCCGGTCGCCGGCACGCTGCAGGAGATCAAGGTCGCCGAGGACGAGACCGCCGACGTCGGCGCCGTGCTGGCGATCGTCGGGGTGGCCGGCGCCGCGCCCGCGAAGGCGGAGCCGAAGCCCGAGCCCAAGCCGGAGCCGAAGGCCGAGGCGAAGCCCGAGCCCGAGCCCAAGCCCAAGCCCGAGCCGAAGCCGGAGCCCGAGGTCGAGGAGCCCACGCCGGGCGCGTCCTACAACGAGCCGGCCGCCGAGGCGGAGCAGGCCGCGCAGCCGGCCGAGGCCGAGCAGGCGGCCCAGCCGGCCGCGCCGGCCGCCGCGCAGCGCCGGAGCGTTCCGGCCGAGCACGGCGAGGACGCCGCCGGGTACGTGACGCCGCTGGTGCGCAAGCTCGCCGCCGAGCACGGCGTGGACCTGGGTTCGATCAAGGGCACCGGCGTGGGTGGCCGCATCCGCAAGCAGGACGTGCTGGAGGCGGCCGAGAAGGCGAAGGCCGCCAAGCCCGCGCCGGCCGCCGCCGCTGCCCCGTCCGCACCGGCCCCGGCCAAGCCGGCCGCCAAGCCGGAGCCGAGCGCCAAGCGGGGCACCACGGAGAAGCTGCCGCGGATCCGCTCGATCATCGCCAAGCGTCTCCAGCAGTCGCTGCACGAGACGGCGCAGCTGACCACCGTCGTCGAGGTCGACGTCACCAAGGTCGCCAAGCTGCGGGCGCGGGCCAAGGACTCGTTCCAGGCCAAGCACGGCGTGAAGCTGTCCTTCCTGCCGTTCTTCGCGGTGGCCGCGATCGAGGCGCTCCAGACGTACCCGATCATCCAGGCCAGCATGGACCTGGACGGCGGGACGATCACCTACCCGGGCGCCGAGCACCTGGGCATCGCGGTGGACACCGAGCGCGGTCTGCTCACGCCGGTCATCCACAACGCCGGTGACCTGAACATGGGTGGCCTGGCCAAGCGGATCGCCGACCTGGCCGAGCGCACCCGGGCCAACAAGATCACCCCGGACGAGATGGCCGGGGCGACGTTCACGCTCACCAACACCGGCAGCCGGGGCGCGCTGTTCGACACCCCGATCGTGCCGTCGCCGCAGTCGGCGATGCTCGGCACGGGTGCCGTGGTGAAGCGTCCGGTCGTGGTGAACGACGCGGAGCTGGGCGAGGTCGTGGCGATCCGCTCGATGGTCTACCTGGCTCTGTCGTACGACCACCGGCTGATCGACGGCGCCGACGCGGCCCGCTTCCTCACCGCGGTTAAGGAGCGGCTGGAGGGCGGCAACTTCGAGGCCGAGCTGGGTCTGTAGATCCGAGACGGCGAGGGGGCGCGCGGCGACATGCCGCGCGCCCCCTTCCTCGTTTCCGCGGGTCAGCCGCGCAGGTGCGCCTCGGAGACGGTCCAGAGCTGCTCGGCGGCCTCCGGGTCGCGGGCGTACCCGGCCCAGCCGGTACGGGTGCCCGGCTGGTTCGGCCCGGCCTCCTGGCAGTCCTCGAAGTACCGGCCGCCGACGCCGTCGAGCAGCGGTGAGGCGGCGACCAGCACCGAGGTCGCCGCGCCCTGCTCGGGTGTCTTGAAGGTGGCCGCGCCGCCGCCGCTCTGGGCGCGCATCCGGGCCAGTTCCTCCTCGGTGATGTAGCGCTGGAGGTTGGTGCGGATCGCGCCGGGCATGAGCGCGTTGGTGTGGATGCCGTCGTCCGCCCACCGGCGGGTCGCCTCCACCGCGAACAGCACGTTCGCGGTCTTGGACTGCCCGTACGCCAGCCACGGGTCGTACGGTCGCTGCCGGAAGTGGATGTCGGAGAACACCACCGGTGAGCGCAGGTGTGCGGCCGAGCTGACCGAGACGATCCGCGCGCCGTCGGCCGCGGCGAGCGCCGGGCGCAGCCCGGTGGCGAGCGCGAAGTGCCCGAGGTGGTTTGTGGCGAACTGCATCTCCCAGCCCTGCTCGGTGCGCATCTCGGGCGACGCCATGATCCCGGCGTTGTTCACGAGCATGTGCAGCGGCCCGTCCCAGGTGCGGACGAACGCGGCCACCGAGGCGAGGTCGGCGAGGTCGAGCGGCGCGACCAGGATCCGGTCGTTGCCGGTGGTGCCGGTGATGTCGTCGGCGGCGCGCTGCCCGGCCTCGGTGTTGCGGACGGCGAGGGTGACGTCCGCTCCGGCGGCGGCGAGTGCGCGGGCGGTCTCGACGCCGATCCCGGAGGCGCCGCCGGTGACGACGGCCCGCCGACCGGTGAGGTCCAGGTCGCGGACCACCTCCAGGGCGGTGGTCTCGGCGGAGAACGGGGTGGTGACTGGTGTCGGGGTTGTCATGGTCCATCCTTGTCGACGGCGACGCGGACCGATGTCCGCCCGCTACGATGAGAAGCGGAGGATCCTCCGTTACTTCGCCAGCATAACCGGAGGGGGCTCCGGTTCACCACCGTTCCGGGCCGGTGACCCGGCCGAGGGAGGAGGGCCCGTGCCCGACCGACCGCTGCGCGCGGACGCGCTGCGCAACCGGCAGCGGCTGCTGGACGCCGCGGTCCAGGCGTTTTCCCAGGACGGCCCGGAGGTAACGCTGGACCGGGTCGCCCGGGAGGCCGGCGTCGGCATCGGCACGCTCTACCGCCACTTCCCGAGCCGGGAGGCGCTGATCGAGGCGGCGTACCGCAACGAGCTGGAGAAGCTCTGCGACGCCGCCCCGGCGCTGCTCGCGGCCCAGCCCGCCGACGCGGCGCTGCGCGCCTGGATGGATCGGTTCGTCGACTACCTCGCCACCAAGCGGGGCATGGCCGACGCGCTGCGGCTGGTGATCGCCTCCGGCGCCAACCCGTACGCGCAGAGCCGCGACCGGCTGCTCGCCGCGCTCGGGGCGCTGCTCGCGGCGGGTGCCGCCGCGGGTGTCGTACGCGCCGACGTGGCCGCCGCCGACGTGCTCGCCAGCCTCAGCGGCGTCTCCCTGGTCGCGGGCGAACCGGACCAGCGCGCCCAGGCCGGACGCCTGCTCGACCTGCTGATGGACGGGTTGCGCCACCGGCCGGGCTGACCGGAACCGGCCCGCGCCCCCGGCGCGCGCTGACAGACTCGGCCGGTGGGCTCGTACGGGTGGCGGGGACGCCTGGGGCCGGCGGTGCCGGTGGCCCCGGGCGCCCGGGTCGACCGGTTCGAGATCTTCTTCGACCTGGTCTTCGTCTTCTCGTTCTTCATCATCACCCGGGCCACCGCCCTCCAGGTGACCGGCGGGGCGCTGCTGCACGCGCTGCTCGTCCTCGCCGTGCTCTGGTGGTCGTGGGTGGTGCACAGCGTGGTCGCCACCCGGGTACGCCTCGGCGAGGGATTCGTCCCGGTGCTCATGACCGTCGGCATGGCCGCGCTGTTCACGTTCGCGCTGTCGCTGCCGAACGCGTTCCGCGACCCGCGCGGCAACGAGGCCGGGCCGATGGTCGCGGCGCTCAGCTACACCGTCCTGCGGCTGGTGCACCTGCTGCTCTACCGGCACGCCGTCCGGGACAGCCCGAACGAGCGCCGGCAACTGATCCGGTTCGCCCCCGAGGTGGTCGGCAGCACCGCGCTGCTGCTGGTCGCCGCGCTGCTGCCGCCGAGGATCGACGACCTGGTCTCCGCGGCGGTGCTCCGGGACGTGCTGTGGGCCGGGGTCATCCTGCTCCAGTACGGCACCGGCATCATCGCCGGCACGTGGGGCTGGGGCGTCGCGTCCGCCGAACACTGGACCGAGCGGTACGACCTCATCCTGATCATCGCGCTGGGCGAGTCCGTGATCTCGGTCGGCGTCGGCAGCAACCTGCTCGGTCAGCCGCCCACCTGGCCGGCCGTGGCGGCGGCGGTGCTCGGCATCTTCTTCACCGCCGCGCTCTGGTGGGCGCACTACGACATGATCGGGCCGGCCGCCCGGATCGCCCTGCACGTCGCGCAGGACGGCCCCCGGGTGGCGATGGCCCGGGACGCGTACGCGTACCTGTTCCTGCCCATGATCGCGGGCATCATCCTGTTCGCGCTCGGCGCCGAGACGATCGTGCACGGCATCGCCGACCCGAACGTGCCGCCGAGCGAGCCGGCACACGGTCCCGGCGTGCCGCTGCTGTACGGCGGCGTCATCTGCTACCTCTGCGGCAACATGCTGTTCCAGCTGCGTACCCTGCGCACGCTGAGCTGGACCCGGGTCGGCGCGGTGCTGCTGCTGGGCGTGCTCATCCCGGTCGCGGAGCGGCTGCCGGGGCTGGCCGCGCTGGGCATGCTGACCGCCGTCACCGTGGGTATGGTGGCCGTCGAGGTGATCGTCTTCGCCGAGGGCCGGCAGGCGCTGCGCAAGCTGGTCTTCGAGGAGCGCACCAGCCACGAGGCGCACGAGGCGGCCTGGCGGGCCCGCTGGCTCGAGAAGCCCGAGGACCGCGACGAAGGCGAGTGAACCGGCTGCCCGCCGGCCCCGTGGTACCTGTCGGCCCCGCCGTGGGGCCGCAGACGAGGGATACGGGGACCACATGACCATCGACACCGTGCACGCCGGCGCGGCCGGCACCTGGCAGCTCGGCGACCTGACCGTGAACCGGATGGGCCTGGGCGCGATGCGGCTGACCGCGAACGCCGACGGCAGCCCGAGCGACAGGGACCGGGCCGTCGCCGTACTGCGCCGCGCCGTCGAGCTGGGCGTCAACCACATCGATACGGCCGCGTTCTACTTCTCGCCACTGCGCTCGGCCAACGAGCTGATCAACCGGGCGCTGTGGCCGTACCCGGAGGATCTGGTCGTCGTGACCAAGGTCGGGCCGGGCAAGGACCCATCCGGGCAGTGGTTGCCGGCGGCCCGGCCGGACCAGCTGCGCGGGCAGGTGGAGGAGAACCTGCGTCAGCTCGGCCGCGACCACCTGGACGTGGTGAACCTGCGGGTGCACGGCCCGGAGCCGCTGTCCGAGCACTTCGGCGCGCTGGCCGAGCTGCGCGACGCCGGGCTGATCCGGCACCTCGGCGTCTCCGCCGTACGCCCGCACCAGGTCGCCGAGGCGCGCGCCATCGCCCCGGTGGTGTGCGTGCAGAACTCGTACGGCCTGGGCTACCGCCGTCAGCACGACGAGCTGATCCGCGACTGCGCGGCGCACGGCACCGCGTTCGTGCCGTTCTTCTCCCTCGTCACCAGCGGCCGGGAGGCCGGCGCCACCGGCGAGGAGCACCCGGAGGTGCTCGCGGTGGCCCGGGAGCACGGCGTGACGGCGGCTCAGGTCCGGCTGGCCTGGACGCTGGCCCGGGGCCCGAACGTGCTGGCCATCCCCGGCACGGGCGACCCGGCGCATCTGGAGCAGAACGTCGCCGCCGCCGCGCTGCGCCTCTCCCCCGCCGACCTGGCCCGCCTCGACGCCGTGTGACGGGTGTTAAGAAGGGGCCCTTTCACCTCGCCAGGCGTTAAGAAGGGGCCCTTCCTTACCGTTCGGCCGTCGGCAGAATCGGCGCGTGCGGGGTGGCCTGCGGCCCGGCACGCGCCGATGCTGAGGCGATGGCGACCTTCTCCGTACAGGCCCAGCCCACCGACGCGGCGAGCTGGACCGAGCTGGCCCGTACCGTCGAGGCGGCCGGATTCGACGCGCTGTTCGCGGCCGACCATCCCGGCTCCTGCGCGTCGCCGTTCGTCGCGCTGGCCGCCGCGGCGGCGGTGACCAGCACGCTGGGCCTCGGCTCGTACGTCTCCAACGCCGGGGTCCGCGAGCCGATCCTGCTCGCCGCCGACATCGCCACCCTGGACGTGGTCTCCGGCGGGCGGGCCCGGTTCGGCATAGGCGCGGGCCACACGCCGGCCGAGTGGCGGGCCGTCGGGCGCGAGCGCCCGGACGTCGCCGGCCGGGTCCGCCGGTGCGTCGCGGTGACCGAGGCGGTGCGGGCACTGCTCGCCGGCGACGAGGTGACAGTGGACACCGAGGACCTGACGACGTACGCGGCACGGCTCGACCGGCCCCGCCCGGTCCAGGACCGGATCCCGCTGACGGTGGGCACTTCCAACTCGACGCTGCTGCGCTGGGCCGGGGCGCACGCCGACGTGGTCGGCCTGGCCGGCTTCGGCCGTACCCTGCCCGACGGCCACCAGCACACCGTCCGCTGGCGGTCCGACCAGATCGAGGCACAGCTCGCGCACGTGGCAGCCGGCGCGGCCGGCCGGGACACCCCGCCGGTCCTGGAGGCGCTGGTCCAGCACGTCGCCGTCACCGACGACGCGGAGGCGGCCGCCGCCGGGACGGCCGCCGAGACCGGGCTCACCCCGGCGGAGGTGCTGGCCACCCCGTTCGTACTGGCCGGCACGCCCGACGAGATCGTCGCGGCGGTCGCCGGGCACCGGCGCCGCTGGGGCGTCAGCCGCTTCGTGGTACGCGCCGGAGCCGTCGACGCGCTCGCCCCGCTCCTGCCCCGGCTGGCGGGAAAAGGGCTGGACTTCAAGCACACTCGAAAGTGAACACTGGGCGCATGACGACGACACGACGGCTGGGCCGCAGCGGCATCGAGGTCAGCGCGATCGGCATGGGTTGCTGGGCGATCGGCGGCCCGCTCTGGGACGGCACCCAACCGCTCGGCTGGGGCGAGGTGGACGACGACGAGTCGGTGCGTACCGTCCACCGGGCGCTCGACCTGGGCGCGACGCTGTTCGACACCTCCAGCAACTACGGCGCCGGGCACAGCGAACGGGTACTCGGGCGCGCGCTGGCGGGCCGCCGGGACCGGGCGGTCATCGCGACCAAGTTCGGCTACCCCACCGACGAGGAGACCCGCCAGGCGCTCGGCGAGGACGCCAGTCCCGAGTACGCGCGGCGCAGCCTGGAGGGTTCGCTGCGCCGGCTCGGCACCGACCACGTCGACCTCTACCAGCTCCACCTGGGCGGTCTGCCGGTGCCACGGGCGCTGGACCTCGTCGGCACGCTGGAGGACCTGGTCGCGGAGGGGAAGATCCGGGCGTACGGCTGGAGCACCGACGACCCCGCCTCGGCGCGCGCCTTCGCCGAGGCGGGACCGCACTGCGCGGCGATCCAGCACGACCAGTCGGTGCTGCGGGACAACGCCGCCATGCTCGCGGTGTGCGCGGAGTTCGACCTGGCGAGCCTCAATCGAGGGCCGCTGGCGATGGGCCTGCTCACCGCGAAGTACCAGGACGCGCCGACCGCCCGGGGCGGCGACGACGTACGCGGCGTGGCACCGGAGTGGCTGGACTGGTTCGCCGGCGGCGTACCGCGCGCCGAGTGGGCGCAGCGGGTGGCCCGGGTCCGTGAGGCGCTGACCGCCGACGGCCGCACGCTCGCCCAGGGCGCGCTGGGCTGGCTGCTCGCCCGCAGCCCGCACACGCTGCCGATCCCCGGCTGCCGGACCGTCGCGCAGGCCGAGGAGAACCTGGGAGCGCTGGCGTACGGGCCACTGCCGCAGGACGCGTTCGCCGAGGTGGAACGCCTGCTCGCCGAGCTGCGTACCGCCCCGGCCGACGCCTGACCGCCCTGTCCCGCCGCGGGGGGGCCGCCTCAGAGGTGCCGGCGGACCTCCGCGGCGAACCGGGGCAGGCCGGTGCGTCCCAGCAGTACGAGCAGACCCGGTACGGTCGTCGGCTCCCTGCGGTAGGCGGCCGCCTGGCGGTGCAGGACGTCCAGTGTCTGCCCCGGGTAGAGGTCCAGCTGGTCGAGCAGGAAGTCGTCCGGGTGCACCGCCACGATGTCGAAGGACTTGAGCGACGCCTCGGGAAAATCACCGACGTTGAACGTGACCAGCACTTCCGCGTTCGCCCGGACGGCGGCAGCCAGCACGTGCCGGTCCTTGGGATCGTTGGACATGCCGTCGATGAGCGACTCGTACCCGCTGACCATCGCGTCCGGGAACGCCACTCAGGTCACGCTCATCTCGTCCTGCGCGGTGTGGCCGTCGCATCGCCGTCTTCCTCGGCTTCGGCGGTCATCCGGTCGAGCGTCCGGCGGCGTGCCTGCCGGGTCCGCTCCTGGTAGTCGAGAACGTCCCGGAGCATGACTCGCCGGTGACGGCCGCGCATCGTGTGCGGCATCTCGCCCTCGGACAGCAACCGGACCAGCGTGGGCCGGGAGATGTCGAGCAGGTCTGCCGCCTCCTGGGTCGTCAGCATCGTGTTGTGCGGTGCGATGGAGATCGCAAGCCCTTCGGACAGTGCCGTCACCACGTCCCGCAGCACTCCGTACAACTCGTCGGGGATCTCGATCTCGGACCCGTCCGGCCCGACCAGCCTGGCCCGCGCACGACCGCCGGCGCTCCGCAGTTCGTGCACGAACCGGGCCAGCTCAGCCGGGTCGTCCGGAGGAAGGACGGTACGTTCACGCAGCGCGCTGCTCATGACCACAAGGGTATCGCTATTCGAAAAAAACGCAACGCGTTCAGCGCGCGTGACGGGTGGGCGTGACGAGTGAGTGATTTCGCTCAACGCATCCGAATCGCGCCGCGTACTCGAAGATGTGAGCATGCGGATCCTCATGGCCGGCGCGTCCGGTTTCCTCGGCACCCGACTGGTCGACTGCCTCACCGCGGACGGCCACCAGGTCACCCGCCTGGTCCGCCGCCCGCCACGCACCCCCGCCGAACGGCAGTGGAACCCGTCCGCCGCGCAACTGGACCCCCAGTGCGTCGCCGAGGCGGACGCGGTGGTGAACCTGGCCGGCGCCGGGGTGGGCGACAAGCGCTGGAACGACGAGTACCGGAAGCTGATCCGGACCAGCCGGGTGGACAGCACCACCACGCTCGCCATCACGATCGCCGGCCTGCCCGCCGCCGACCGGCCCGCGGTGCTGCTGAACTCCTCCGCCGTCGGCTGGTACGGCAACACCGGCGACCGGACGGTCACCGAGGAGGCGCCTGCGGGTGAGGGGTTCCTCGCCGACGTCTGCCGGGTCTGGGAGGCCGCGACCCGCCCGGCCGAGGACGCGGGCGTACGGGTGGTGCGCCTGCGTACCGGACTGCCGCTGCACCGCGACGGCGGCCTGCTCAAGCCGCAGCTGCTGCCGTTCCGGCTCGGCGTCGGCGGCAAGCTGGGCAACGGGCGGCAGTGGCTGCCGTGGATCTCGATGCGGGACTGGCTCGACGCCGTGACGTTCCTGCTGGCCCGCGACGGGATCGCCGGCGCGGTGAACGTGGTCGGCCCGGCACCGGTCACCAACGCCGAGTTCACCAAGGAGCTGGCCCGCCAGCTGCACCGCCCGGCGATCATGCCGATCCCGGCGGTGGCGCTGAAGGTGGCGCTCGGCGGTTTCGCGCAGGAGGCGCTGACCAGCGCGCGGGTGCTGCCCGCCGTGCTCGACAAGGCCGGCTTCCCGTGGGCGCACCCGGACCTGGCGGGCGCGTTGCGCGCCGCCCTCACCGAGTGAGCGGGCGAGGGCGGCGCGACGGGGCGGATCAGCAGCCGATCACCCAGTACGCGGGCCCGGTCTGCTTCAGCCTGCTCGTGTAGAAGGTGTTGTAGAGGCCCATCCGCTGCCCGCTGCCGAGCGCGTAGGCGTACCCGCCGGACTGGTAGGCCCGCCCGGCCACCACGTGCGCGTAGTTGCTGGCGGTGACGCAGACCGGCGCGCTGGTCGGCGAGGGCGAGGCGGTCGGCGAGGCCGTCGGGGTGGGCGACGCGGTCGCCGTCGGGGTCGGGCTCGGCGAGGCGCCGCCACCGCCGAGCCCGAAGAAGACCGCGTCCCGGTACGTCGAACAGATGGTGTCCAGGAAGTACGCCCCGGCGGTGCCGCACTGGTCCGCGCCCGCACCCGGGTCGACGGGGGTGCCGTGGCCCATCCCGGAGACCCGGTAGAGGCGGACCTGGTCGGCGCCGTAGACCTCCAGGCTCGTCCCGGCCGGCAGCGTGGACGTGCTGGTCGGGGTGGTCGACACGCCCAGCACGTTCGTCCACTGGTCCCGCGACTCGGCGGCGTTCGCGGTCGCCACCGTGGTGTCGCTGGTGCCGTGCCAGATCGCCACCCGCGGGCGCTTGCCGGAGTAGCCGGCGTACGCGCCGCGGACCAGGTCGCCCCACTGCGCCGGGGTCTTGTCCACACCCGGGTTCATGCAGCTGAACGCGGTGACGGTGCTGGTGGCGCAGCGGTACGGGATGCCGGCGATGATCGAGCCGCCGGCGAAGACGTCGGGGTAGGCGGCGAGCATGGCCGCGCTCATCGCGCCGCCCGCGGAGAGGCCGCTGACGTAGACCCGGGCGCCGTCGGTGCCGTAGGTGGTCCTGGCGTAGTCGACCATCTGCTTGATCGACAGCGCCTCGCCCTGGCCGCGTGCGGTGTCACCGGTCTCGAACCAGTTGAAGCAGGAGTTGGCGTTGTTGCCGCTGGCCTGCTGCGGCGCGATGAGCGTGAACTTCCACTGGTCGGCGTACTTCTGCCAGCCGGAGTTGGCGACGTAGGTCGAGGCGTTCTGCACGCAGCCGTGCAGCAGCACCACGGCGGGCGCGCCGGCGGGCAGGCCGTCCGGGCGGTACGCGTACATGGCCAGGTTGCCGGGGTTGGAGCCGAACCCGGTGACCTGGGTCAGCGAGGCGGCCTGGGCGGGAAGGGCGGCGACCAGCGCGGTGGCAGCGGCCAGCACGACCCCGGCCGCCGCCCCGGCGACGCGGGCGATGAGGGATGAGGAGCGGGGCACGGGAACCTCCCGATCGTGGAATGTGAACTGAGTCACCTCCGAGTTGCCGAGACGTTACGGCCGCGTTTCGTCACACCGGAATGGCCGCCGCTCACACATTCACGGTCACCGAAGTGTGCGGCGAGTTCCGTGTCCGGGCGGTCTGCCCAGGTCCGGTTGGTAACGTCCGCTGCGTGCCCTCCTCCCCGTCCACGGCCGCCGGCCCGGCGCCGACGCGCGTCCGCGACCGGCGCGCCGACCTGCTGGTCACGCTCGCCGCGCTGGCCCTGGCCCTCTGGGTGACGAGTGGCATGTGGCGGGATCCGAACAGCCGCGCGATCACGGTCAACTCCAGCGACCAGGCGCTGTTCGAGTGGCTGCTGGCGTTCGGCGGGCACGCGCTGACCCACGGGCAGAACCCGCTGTACACCACCTTGATCAACGTCCCGGACGGGGTGAACCTCGCGGTGAACACCTCGATCACCGTGTACGCGGCGGTCTTCGCGCCGCTCACGTACCTGATCGGGCCGCCCGCGACGTTCCTGGTGATCCTCACGCTCAACCTGGCCGCGACGGCGGTGGCCTGGTACTGGCTGCTCAGCCGGCACCTGGTCGGCAGCCGGCTGGCCGCCGGGGTGGGCGCGCTGTTCATCGCCTTCTGCCCGGCGATGGTGTCGCACGCGAACGCGCACCTGAACTGGACCGCGGGCTGGCTGGTGCCGCTGCTGATCTGGGGCGTGTTCCGGCTGCGCCGCCCGGGCCGGGCGGTCACCGGCGGGATCGTGCTCGGCCTGCTGGTGGCTGTCGCGTTCTCGATCGCCGCCGAGGGGCTGTTCTTCACCGCGCTGGCGCTCGGCGTGTTCCTCGCCGCCTGGGCGCTGCACCCGGCCCGGTGGCCGGAGGTACGCGCCGCGCTGCCCCGGATGGCGGCCGGGCTGGGCGTGACCGCGCTGGTCGCGGGGGCGCTGCTGGCGTACCCGCTGTGGCTGCACTTCCTCGGACCGCAACGGTTCCACGGCACCGGCTTCGACCCGCTGATCCACTCCGAGGACATCGCCGCGTACGGGTCGTACCCGCGCCGGTCACTGGCCGGCTGGGCCGGATGGGGCACCTCGCTGGCGCCCAACCCGACGGAGGAGAACTCGTTCTTCGGCGTACCGCTGCTCCTGCTCGCCGTCGCCTGCTTCGCGCTGCTGTGGTGGCGCGCGGACCGCGCGTTCCGGGCCACGCTGGCCGCCCTCGGCGTGACAGCAGTGGTCTTCGCGGTGCTGTCGTGGGGGCCGACGGTGAAGTGGAACGGCCGCCGCTTCGACCAGACGCTGCCGTTCGGGGTGCTGGACAACCTGCCGGTGATCAACGCGGCGTTGCCGTCCCGGCTGGCGCTCGTGGTCGCACCGGTCATCGGCCTGCTGCTGGCGTACGCGATCGACTCGCTGCGTGCCCGGCCGCCCCGGCGCCGGGTGAGCGGGCTCGCCTGGGCGCTCGGCTTCGCCGCCGCGCTGTTGCCGCTGGTGCCGATCCCGCTGCTGACAAGCGTCCGCGAACCGATCCCGGCGTTCATCACCAGCGGCGCCTGGCAGCGCTACGTCCCGCCCGACGGGGTGCTGACGCCGCTGCCGCTGACCGTTGACGTCTACCCGGACGGGCAGCGCTGGCAGGCGTACGCGCTCGCCCACCGGCAGGGTGAGTTCCGGATCCCGTCCGGCTTCTTCCTCGGGCCGGGCGGGCCGGAGGGCCGGGGCCGGATCGGCCCGGTGCCGCGCACCTTCGACTCGCTGATGGACCAGGCGGGCCGGACCGGGCTGGTGCCGATCATCACCGACGGCAGCATCCGCGAGTCCCAGGCGGACCTGCGCTACTGGGGCGTCCAGGCGGTGGTGCTGCCGGACCGGGTGCACGGCGCGAAGTTCGACGTCGACGAGGAGGCGCTGCGACGCACCGCCACCGCGCTGCTCGGCCCGCCCGAGCGGGTGGAGGACGTCTGGCTGTGGCGGGTACCGGACTGACGCGACGAGGCTCACGGGTCCGGTTCCCGGAGGGCGGGACTAGGCTGGACGGGTGAGTGTGACGACTTCCGGGCTGACCGCCGTCCGCGCCGGCCTGCTCGACTACCAGGCCGCCTGGGACGAGCAACGCCGGCTGCACGAGGCGGTGGTGGCCGGCGAGCAGGGCGACACGGTGCTGCTGCTGGAGCACCCCAGCGTCTACACCGCCGGCAAGCGCACCGAGCCGTGGGACCGCCCGATGGACGGCACCCCGGTGGTGGACGTGGACCGCGGCGGGAAGATCACCTGGCACGGTCCGGGGCAGCTCGTCGGCTACCCGATCGTCCGGCTGCCCGACCCGGTCGACGTGGTCGCGTACGTCCGGCGCACCGAGCAGCTCCTGATCAACGTCTGCGCCGAGTTCGGGCTGTCCGCCGGCCGGGTCGAGGGACGCAGCGGCGTGTGGGTGCCGGAGGACGACCGGGGCCCGGCCCGCAAGGTCGCCGCCATCGGCATCCGGGTGGCGCGCGGCGTCACGCTGCACGGCTTCTCCATCAACTGCGACTGCGACCTGGGCTTCTTCGACCGGATCGTGCCCTGCGGCATCCGCGACGCCGGGGTCACCTCGCTGACCGCCGAGCTGGGCCGGCCGATCACCGTCGCCGACGTGCTGCCGGTGGTCGAGCGGCACCTGCCGACGCTGACGCAGGTCTGAGCCCGTGCGGCTCGACCTGGTCACGCTCGTCGTGGCCGAGTACGACCCCGCGATCGCCTTCTTCACCGAGGTGCTCGGGTTCGAGCTGGCCGAGGACAAGCCCTCGCTGACGAACGACGGCCGGCCCAAGCGCTGGGTGGTCGTACGCCCGCCGGGCGGCGGCACCGGCCTGCTGCTGGCCCGCGCCGACGGCGAGCACCAGGCCGGTGCGGTGGGCGACCAGACCCACGGCCGGGTGGGCTTCTTCCTCCAGGTCGACGACTTCGAGGCGGTGTACCGCCGGATGGTCGACGCGGGCGTCGAGTTCGTCCGGCCGCCCCGCACCGAGCCGTACGGCCGGGTCGCGGTCTTCCGCGACATCGCCGGCAACCCCTGGGATCTGCTCGGCCCGGCCTGAGCGCTCGGCCCGGCCTGACCGCTCGGCGGCGCGGTGGCCGCCCGGTCCGGATCGCCGCCCACCCAGGACCGCCGCCCGCCCGGATCCCACCTCGCCGTCGGTCACGGTGAGTGACAACGCCGCGTCCGCGGCAGGTGACCTCCCGCCGACTTTGCTCTGCAGCCGGATCCGCAACGGTAACCATCGGTCGACCGCTGCGTCCGTGGCTGCAGAGCAAAGGGCGCAGACACCCTTCCCTCCCTCCCGAGGGCGGTCCGCCATAACCCCAGCTCAGCGCAATCCGCCGACGCCGAGGGCCTCTCGACCACCCCGAAACCACGCTCACCGAGCGTGACCGCGAGGCCGAGCAGCCGTTCGTCACGCTCAGTGGCAGATCCGGTTGATCCGGAGGGAGTCGGCGGGAGGGAGCCGCGCGAGAGTGCCGCCGTCAGGGCGTGAGGCGGTGCAGGTCACGAGGGAAGGCGGTCACCTCGCGGACGTTCGCCGCCCCGGTGAGCCGGGCGACGAACCGCTCCAGCCCGATCGCGAAACCGCCGTGCGGCGGCATGCCGTGCCGGAACGCGTCCACGTACCCGGCGTACGGCTCCACCGGCTCGCCGCGCGCCGCCAGGGCGGCCAGGTAGTCGCCGTGCCGGTGCAGCCGCTGCCCGCCGGTCACCAGCTCCACGCCCCGGAACAGCAGGTCGAAACCGTTGGAGTACGCGGGCCGGGCCGGGTCCGGGTGGGTGTAGAACGGGCGTTTCGCCATCGGATAGCCGGTGACGAAGAGGAAGTCGCTGCCGTGCTCGCGGAGCGCCCACTCCCCCAGCGCCCGCTCGTGCGCCGGGGCCAGGTCGGGTTCGGAAGGCGGTGCCCCGGCGATCGTCAGCGCGTCGGTGAAGTGCACCGCCGGGATCTCGGCCGGCACATCCGGCACCGTCACGCCGAGCGTCGCCAGCGCGCCACCGGCCCGCTCGCCGACGGTCGCCACCATCCCGGCCAGGGTCTCCCGCAGCACCGCCATCACGTCCCGGTGGTCGGCCACGAAGCCCAGCTCCACGTCGAGCGACGTGTACTGGGCCAGGTGGCGCACCGTGTCGTGCGGCTCGGCGCGGAACACCGGCCCCACCTCGTACACCCGCTCGAAGACGCCGACCATGAGCTGCTTGTAGAACTGCGGCGACTGGGCCAGGTAGGCGGGCCGCCCGAACCAGTCCAGCGCGAACACGTTCGCCCCGCTCTCGGTGGACGAGGCGACCACCTTCGGCGTGTGCACCTCGACGAAGCCCCGCCCGTCGAGCGTGGCCCGGAAGCCGGACACGGCCGCCGCCGAGATCCGCAGCGCGGCGGAGCGGGCCGGGTGCCGCAGCGCGACCGGCGCGTGGTCGAGCTGAGTGTGCAGGCCGGCGGTGAGCACCGGCCGGTACAGGTCGAACGGGGGCGGGACGGCGGGCGGCCCGAGCGGACGTACCGTCGGCTCGACGACCTCGACCCCGGCGGGCGCGGTGGCGTTCGCGACCACCGTGCCGACCACCTCGACGACCGTCTCCTCGGTGAGCGCCTCGACCTGCTCCCGCACGGCGGGCGCGGCGACCACCACCTGGGCGAGCCCGGCGGCGTCGCGGACGATCAGGAAGGCCACCGACTTGAGCAGCCGGCGGCGGTGGACCCAACCGGCGAGCCGTACGGTGGCGCCCACATGGGCGGGGAGTTCTGTGGACAGGATGCGTTGCACGACGACTACCTCCTTGACCAATCGCAACGCGATCCCCAGGGAGGTGTGGGCGAGCGGGAACCTCGCGGTGCCACCACACCTTCGCCCCCGCCTGGGCGGGAGCCTCGTTCGTCGCCTTTTCACCGGGGCCGGCCGGGCGGGCTCTACTGGGCGCGAAACGCCGTTCTTCCCGCAGCTCGGGAGGGTCTTCGCGGACCGGCGCCAGACCGCCTCGCAGCAACCGGCGGTTCTCTCGACTGGCGGATCGGCCCGTTACTCGGCTCCGTCACAGCTCTGCCCGGCACGCTAGCACCGCACGCGCCGCGCTGTGACCGGGTTTTTTCGCCACTGGTGTCCGGTGTCACAGCCATTCGGGCGTGACGGCCGTCGCCCTCGTTCATCGACCGGCACCGACCGGCGTACGCTCGGTTTTGTGACGATCGAGCAATCCGCGCCGACGACTGAGCAGCCAGCGCGCACCGCGACTGTCGCCCCGGAGGGGCGGCGGATGCTGCGGATCGAGGCGCGCAACGCCGAGACGCCGATCGAGCGCAAGCCGCCGTGGATCAAGGTCAAGGCCAAGATGGGCCCGGAGTACACCCAGTTGCGCGGGCTCGTCTCGCGCGAAGGGCTGCACACCGTGTGCCAGGAGGCCGGCTGCCCCAACATCTACGAGTGCTGGGAGGACCGGGAGGCCACCTTCCTCATCGGTGGTGACCAGTGCACCCGGCGCTGCGACTTCTGCCAGATCGACACCGGCAAGCCGGCCGAGTTCGACGCCGACGAGCCGCGGCGCGTCGCCGAGTCGGTCGCCACGATGGGCCTGCGCTACGCGACCATCACCGGTGTCGCCCGCGACGACCTGCCCGACGGCGGGGCCTGGCTGTACGCCGAGACGGTCCGGCAGATCCACGCGCTGCAGTCCGGCTGCGGTGTCGAGCTGCTGATCCCCGACTTCAACGCCGTCCCCGAGCAGCTCGCCGAGGTCTTCGGCTCGCGGCCCGAGGTGCTGGCCCACAACGTGGAGACGGTGCCGCGCATCTTCAAGCGGATCCGCCCGGCGTTCCGCTACGAGCGTTCGCTGGACGTGATCCGCCAGGCGCGGGCCGACGGCCTGGTCACCAAGAGCAACCTGATCCTCGGCATGGGCGAGGAGCGCGCCGAGGTGTCGCAGGCGCTGCGTGACCTGCACGAGGCGGGCTGCGAGCTGATCACCATCACGCAGTACCTGCGCCCCTCCCCCCGGCACCACCCGGTGACCCGCTGGGTCAAGCCGGAGGAGTTCGTCGAGCTGCGCGAGGAGGCCGAGGAGATCGGCTTCGCGGGCGTGATGAGCGGCCCGCTGGTCCGCTCGTCGTACCGCGCGGGCCGCCTCTACCAGCAGGCGCTCGACGCCCGCCGGGAGGTCACCGTCGCCGGCTGAGGCCGGCCGACCACCGCGTCACCCGCCGCCGGCCGCCCGCCGGATGCCATGATCACAGGCATGACCGCCGGGGTACGCGAGGAGCCACGCGAAGCCGTGCGCCCTCGTACGCCCCGGCGGTTGCCGTTGCCGACGCTGCTCGCCCTGCTCGTCGGGTTCGCCGGTGTGGGCTACCGGCTGGCGCTGCTGTTCGCCGACGTACCGCCCACAAACAGCGACGAGGCGACGATGGGGCTGGCCGCCCTGCACATCGCCCGCGGTGACGGCTTCCCGGTGTGGTTCTACGGCCAGGCGTACATGGGCACGCTGGAGGCGTACCTGGCCGCGCCGCTGGTCGCGCTGGCCGGACCGTCGGTGCTCGTGCTGCGGCTGCCCACGCTGGCGCTGTACGCGTTGTTCCTGCTGCTGTCCTGGCGGCTCACCCGGCGTCTCGGCGGCGACCGCTGGTACGCCCTGCTCGTCGTGGCCGTGCTGGCGCTCGGCGCGGACCGGGTGGTGAAGAACCAACTGATCGCCGGCGGCGGCTATCCGGAGCTGAACCCGGCCGGTGCCGCGCTGGCCCTGCTCACCGTCGGGCTCTGCGTGAACGGGCCGGGTGCGCGGCTGCCCCGCTGGGCGGCCTGGGGACTGGTCTCGGGGGTGCTGCTCTGGGTGGACCCGCTGATCCTGCCGTACGTGCTGACGCTCGGCGTGCTGCTCGTGGCGTGGCGGTGGCGGGAACTGGCCGGCCGGGCCGGGATGGTGCTGGCGGGCACGCTGCTGCTGGGTGCGGCGCCGATGCTCGCCGACAGCATCCGGCACGGCCGCAACCCGATGGCCGCGGTGCTGGCCGCCGGTGGCGCGGGCTCACCTGCCGAGTGGGCGGACCGGCTGTACGGGGCCCTGGTCCTCGGGCCGCCGCTGGCGATGGGCTTCTGCTCCCCCGGCCGGTGTGCCACCTGGCAGCTCTGGTGGGCCGTCGCGTTCCCGGTGCTGCTGGTGCTCGCCGCGCTCACCGCGTGGCACGCCCTTCGCCGTGCCTCCGGCGATCCGGGCTCGGCGGAGCGGGTGTCGGCCGGGGTGCGGCTGGCGCTGCTCGGCGGCGCGGCGGGTGTCCTCGCCGCGTACGCGGTGAGCAACGCGGCCGGGCAGACGCCGATCGAGAGCAGCCGCTACCTGTCGTGCCTGGCGGTCGCCGTACCGGCCCTGCTCTGGCCACTGTGGCAGGCCGCCCGCCCGCTCGCCGAGGTGGCGGCATCAGACCGGCCCGCCGAACGCCAGTTCGCCGAGGTGGCGGTATCGGAGGAGGGCGGATACCGCCATCTCCCCGAAGTGGAGTCGATCAAGGCGACCGGCGGGCGGGCGGCCGGGAGGACGGCCCGGGTGGCGGGGGTCGGGGCACTGGCGGTGCTCGCGGGAGTGCTCGGCACCGGAGTGGCGGCCACTGTGGACGTGGTCCGGGCGGCGCCGGCCGTGCACGCCGAGGCCGACCGGCACCGGTCTCTCGTGGACACGCTCGGCGCGCTCGACGTGCGGAACGTCCGCGGCGGCTACTGGACGTGCAACCGGCTCACCTTCGCCACCGGCGAGAACGTGGTCTGCGCCGTGGTCGACGACGACCTGACCCCCGGCTTCGACAGGCTGCCCGCGTACCGGCGGGAGGTGTCGGCCGACCCGGACGCGGCGTGGGTGGCGCCGGCCGGCTCGCCGCTGGCCGCGCGGCTGGACGAACGCGTCGGCGCCGAATCGGGCGCGCTCGACGTCGTCACCGTGGCCGGCTGGCGGATCTACCTGCCGCGCCGCTGACCCGCACCCGGCGCGGACCGGCGCGCTACCGGACGCGGCGCTGGGCCGGAGCGGGTGACGGCCGGTCGAGCAGGCCCAGGCGGTGCGCCAGCGCGGCGGCCTCCACCCGGTTGGTCACGTCGAGCTTGGCGATGATCCGGGACACGTGCACGCTCGCCGTCTTCGGCGAGATGAACAGGCGCTCGGCGATCCGGCTGTTGCTGTGCCCCTCGGCGACCAGCCGCAGCACCTCCTGCTCCCGGCTGGTCAGCAGGTCCGGCCCGGGTCGCCCGGTGCCGCGCAGCCCGACCCGGCGGGCGAGCGTCGCCGCCTGCTCGCCCAGCGGGGTGGCGCCCAGCCGGGCGGCCAGCTCGGCCGTCTCCCGTACCGCGGCGGCCACCTCGTCGCGCTCGCCCGCCGCCGCGGCCGCCTCGGCCAGCCCCAGCAGCGCCCGGCCCAGCAGGTACGGCTGCCCGGCCGCCCGCCACGCCGCCACGGTCGCCCGCCACGCGGCGAGCGCCTCGGCGGGAGCGGCGGACCCGAGCCCGGTCAGAACGGCGGTGACGTGGGCGGCGTGGGCGTGCTCGGCCGGGTACCGGGCCGGCAGCGCGGCGGCCACCGCCGACACGTCGGCGGCGAGCGTCGCGTCCCCGGTCAGCGCGGCGGTACGCGCCAGCGCGTTCAGCACCGGCCAGCCCTCCCGGGGCAGGTCGGCCAGGTGCGCGTCGGCCAGTGCGGCGCGTGCCGCGCGTACCGCCTCGGGCTTGTCGCCGGCGGCGAGCGCCGCCTCCACGCGCAGCTCGTGCAGCGGCAGCCGGTGGTTCGGCCAGAGGTACGGGCGGCCGAGGAACGCCAGCGCCCGCCCGACGACCTCGTCCGCGCCCGGATGGGCGCGGGCGAGGTGGAGCCCGGCGCGCAGTTGCAGCCAGTGCAGCCCGGACACGCCGGGCGGGTCGATCCGGGCCGCCTCGGCGCAGGTGGCGTCCGCCTCGTCCCAGCGGCCCAGCGCGATCAGTGCCTCGGCCCGGTTCGACAGCAGGTACGCCCCGATCGAGCGGCTGATGCCGACCCGGCGCGCCTCGCTCACCCCGGCCGCGGCTGCCTGTTCGGACTCGTCGTAGCGGCCCAGCTCGTAGAGCACGTCGGAGAGGAAGACCAGGGCGCTGACCAGGGCCCACGAGTCGTCTGCCGCCCGCGCCCGCGCCTCCACCCGGCGCAGCTCGGCCAGCCCCAGCTCCGGCGTGCCGTCGATGCGGTGCAGCAGGGCGATCCGGGTCGGTAGCAGCACCAGGTCGGTGCCGACCTCGGACGCGCCGGCCGCGGCCTCGGTGGCGACCGAGGCGGCCTCCCGAGGGTCGACCTTCATCAGGTGCGACGCGATGTCGGCGAGCACGCCGAGCCGTTCCGGGCCGTGCGGCGCGCCCGCCGCCAGCCGGTACGCCTCGCGCAGCTCGGTCGCGCCGTCGCTCTTGCCGAGCAGCGCGAACAGCCGGCCCCGGTGGTCGAGCAGGCGCGCGGCGCGCAGCGGTTCGGCGTCGGAGTCGACCTCGGCCAGCGCGGCCCGGGTGAGCGTGAGCGCCCGGCTGAGGTCTCCGGCGGTGACCGCCGCGGTGAGCGTGTCCTCCAGCACCCGCAGGTGGTCCATGCCGAGCCGGTCGGCGGCGTCGGGCACCTGCTCCCAGAGTTCGAGGACGCGCTCCAGCAGCCGGCTCTGCTCGGCGTACGCGTACCGTTCGGCCGCCGCCTCGGCGGCGACCCGGGCCGCGGTGAGCGCGCGGGGGTGGTCGTGTGCCGCGTACCAGTGGTGGGCGATCTCGGCCGGCGCGCGACCGGCGGCGACCAGGTGCGGCTGGGCCTCGATCGCGGCGGCGTACCGGGCGTGCAGCCGCGCGTGCTCGCCGGGCAGCAGGTCGTCGTGCACGGCCTCGCGGACCAGCGCGTGCCGGAACTCGTAGTCGCCGTCCGGGTCGGCCACCACGAGCTGCCCGGCGACGGCGGCGCGCAGCGCGTCCTCCAGTTCGGCCTCGGGCAGGCCGGCCACCTCGGCGAGGAGCTGGTGGGCGAAGCGGGTGCCGCCGGCGGCGGCGATCCGCAGCACCCGCTGGGCCGGCTCGGGCAGCCGGTCGACGCGGGCCAGCAGCAGGTCGCGCAGCGTCTCCGGGATGGCCGCGCAGCCGACCGGGCCACCGGCGGCGGCCAGTTCCTCGATGAAGAACGGGTTGCCCTGGGTGCGTTCGTGCACCTCGTCGACGGTCCGGGCGATCTGGTCGACGCCGAGCAGGTCGGCCAGTACGGCGGCGGTGCCGTCGCGGTCGAGGCGGCCCAGCTCGATCCGGTCCACGCCGCGGACGCGGTCCAGCTCGGCGAGGAACGGCCGCAGCGGGTGCCCGCGGTGCAGTTCGTCGGTGCGGTACGTGCAGACGACCAGCAGGCGGGTGGCGCGGGCGGCACGTACCAGGAAGCCGATCAGATCCCGGGTGGACCGGTCGGCCCAGTGCAGGTCCTCGATCACCAGCACCAGCGGGCGTTCCTCGGCGATCCGCCGGAACAGGTCGGCGACCAGGTCGAACAGGTAGCCGCGCGGGGTGTCGGCGAGGGCCGGCCCGGCGGGCGCGGCGACGCCGGCGGGCATCCGGGCCAGCTCGGGCAGCAGCCGGGCGAACTCCGCCTCGTAGCCGGCGAAGGCGGCCGGCCCGTCGTGGCGCAGCACGTCGCGCAGCGCGGCGGCGAACGGGGCGAACGGCAGGCCGGCCTCGCCCAGCTCCAGGCACTGGCCGACGAGCAGGCGCGCGCCGGCGGCGTCCACCTGCGTGCCGAACTCCTCCAGCAACCGGGTCTTACCGACGCCCGCCTCGCCGCCGACGAGCACCGTCGCGGGCTCGCCGGTCCGGGACCGGGCCAGCGCGTCGCCGAGCGCGGCCAGCTCGGACCGGCGGCCGACGAGGACGGTGCTGGCGGCGCGTACGGTCACGCCGTCGAGCATGCCACGGCCCTCCGACGCCCCGACCGGGCCGATCGGCCCGCGCGAAGCCGCCGGTCCGGCCACCCCCGTGGCGGCCGGACCGGCGATCTCTCCACGCCCCACGACATCGGCCGCGCCCACGAACCCGGCGACGGCCGCCGGTGCGGTCACCGGCGGGCGTCGGCGGGGCGGGCGTTGTGCTGGCGGCGGCTGAGCCAGCCGCGCGGATGCCGGCGCGGCAGCGACCGGGCGAGCCGGTCCTGGGCCGCGTCGGCCTGCAGCTCGGCGGCGTGGCTGCGGTGGATGCTGAGGATGAGGTCTGCGTCGTTGCCGAACATCTCGGATCTCCCTGTCGTGCGGTGTGTCCCTGTCGAGATCGACTCTCCGCGCGAAGGTGCCCCCGGGGCATGGGTACGCCGCCTGATCTTCGGCCGTCCGGCCTCCTTACCGGCGGGCCGATTCGGGACGGCACGGCGGTAAGGTACTCAGCCCTCGGCGCAGGGGGCGGCCACGGATCAACGGGGCGCGCGCCGACCACTAGACTCTGCGGTATGGCAAAGCCCCAGGAGAAGGTCTCGTTCGGCCAGCGGCTGAAGCAGATCGGGATGGTGTTCCGGTTCACCGCCAAGCAGGACAAGTGGTTCGCGCCGCTGACCGCGGCGGCGGTGCTGATCCCGCTCGCGCTCACCGTGGTCGCGGTGATCGCCTGGGGCTGGATCTGGTTGCCGATCGGCATCCTGCTCGCCCTGCTGGCCGTGCTGATCGTGCTCAACCTGCGCTCGAACAAGGCGATGATGAACGCCGCCGAGGGGCAGCCGGGCGCGGCGGCGCAGATCATGGAGAGCATGCGCGGCGACTGGCGGGTCACCCCGGCGGTCAGCTCCACCACCCAGATGGACATGGTGCACCTGGTGGTGGGCCGGCAGGGCGTGATCCTGCTGGCCGAGGGCAACCCGCAGCGCGTGCGCGGCCTGCTCGGCCAGGAGAAGCGCCGCCTGGCGAAGGTGATCGGCACCGCCCCGCTGCACGACTACGTGATCGGGCAGGGCGAGGGTGAGCTGCCGGTCCGCAAGCTGCGGATGACGCTGATGCGGCTGCCGCGTGCCCTGTCCCCGAAGGACGTCAACGCGCTCGACAAGCGGCTCAAGGCGCTCACCGCGCGGCCGCAGATGCCCAAGGGCGCGATCCCGAAGAACATGCGGCCGGCGCGTGGCGCGTTCCGGCAGACCCGGGGTCGCTGACTTCCGGCGTACGCGAGAAAGGAGCCGGTCCCGTGCGGGGCCGGCTCCTTCGTCGTGTGGGGTCAGCGACGCGGGGCGTCGGTGACGACCGACCCGGCGAGCCGGTCGTGCAGGCCGCGGCGGTGCTCGTCCATCAGCAGCGCCGGCACCACGAGGGCCAGCAGGACGCCGCGCAGCAGTCCGCGGAGCAGCCCGATCCGGCCACCGTCGGCCCAGGACACGCAGCGCAGCCGGGTGAGGAACATGCCGGGGGTCTGGGCGAACAGGCCGATGAAGAAGCCGTACTCCAGGATCAGCACCAGGACCGGCGGCCAGCCGTCGCGGACCGGGTCGGAGAAGGCCCGGGCGACCATCAGGCACAGCACCCAGTCGATGATCAGGGCGCCGAAGCGGCGGCCGAGGCTGGGCGGGGTGAACGCGGGGTCGGTGGCGGGCGGCACCGGTGTGGCGGCGGTATCGGTCACAGCGGCCAGGGTAGCTCCGCCGCGACCCCTGACGAAAAATGCGACATTCGGCTCAGAGTGTGCCGGGATGACGCTCCGCAAGCGACGTAACACGGCGGAAACAGACGAGACACGGCAGGGCAACCCCCCGGCCATAGCGTCGCCAGTAGCCAGCTACCGGAGTGGACCTGCCAGGAGGACGTGTGTTCGCCAATTCCGAGGAACTCCTGCGATACCTCACCAACGAGGACGTGAAGTTCGTCGACGTACGTTTCTGTGACCTGCCCGGCGTGATGCAGCACTTCAACCTGCCGGTCGAGTCGTTCGACGACAGCGTCTTCACCGACGGCCTCGCCTTCGACGGATCCTCGATCCGCGGCTTCCAGGCCATCCACGAGTCCGACATGCTCCTGCTGCCGGACGTCGCCACCGCCTTCATCGACCCGTTCCGGGCCCAGAAGACGCTCGCGCTCAACTTCTTCATCCACGACCCGTTCACCCGCGAGGCGTACTCCCGCGACCCGCGCAACGTGGCGAAGAAGGCCGAGGCGTACCTCGCGGCGAGCGGCATCGCCGACACCGCCTACTTCGGCGCCGAGGCGGAGTTCTACATCTTCGACTCGATCCGCCACGAGACCTCCGCGCACCAGTCGTTCTACTACATCGACTCGATCGAGGGCGCCTGGAACAGCGGCCGGATCGAGGAGGGCGGCAACCGCGGCTACAAGACCGCCTACAAGGGCGGCTACTTCCCGGTGCCGCCGGTGGACCACTACGCCGACCTGCGTGACCGGATCGTGCGGCGCCTCGTCGACGGCGGCTTCACCGTCGAGCGCTCGCACCACGAGGTCGGCACCGCCGGCCAGTCGGAGATCAACTACAAGTTCTCCACCCTGCTGCACGCCGCCGACCAGCTCCAGCTGTTCAAGTACATCGTCAAGAACGAGACCTGGGCCGCCGGCAAGACCGCGACGTTCATGCCGAAGCCGCTGTTCGGTGACAACGGCTCCGGCATGCACACCCACCAGAGCCTGTGGCGTGGCGGCGAGCCGCTGTTCTACGACGAGACCGGCTACGCCGGCCTGTCCGACACCGCCCGCTGGTACATCGGCGGCCTGCTGCACCACGCCCCGTCGCTGCTGGCCTTCACCAACCCCACGGTGAACTCGTACCGTCGTCTGGTGCCGGGCTTCGAGGCGCCGGTCAACCTGGTCTACTCCCAGCGCAACCGCTCCGCCTGCACCCGCATCCCGGTCACCGGCAGCAACCCGAAGGCCAAGCGCGTCGAGTTCCGCGTGCCGGACCCGTCCAGCAACCCGTACCTGGCGTTCTCGGCGATGATGATGGCCGGCCTGGACGGCATCAAGAACAAGATCGAGCCGCCGGCGCCGATCGACAAGGACCTGTACGACCTGCCGCCGGAGGAGTGGGGCGACGTCAAGCAGGTTCCGGGCTCGCTGCCGGAGGTGCTCAACGCGCTCGAGGCCGACCACGACTACCTGCTCGACGGCGGCGTGTTCACGCCGGACCTGATCTCCACCTGGGTCGACTGGAAGCGGGCCAACGAGGTCGACCCGGTGCGCCTGCGCCCGACCCCGCACGAGTTCGCGATGTACTTCGACTGCTGAGCACGCTCGTCAGCACCGGCCCGGCCGTTTCACGCAACGCGGTCCGGCCCTTTGCGGCGGCGCAGCGCGGCCCGGACGCCGGTCACCGCGACGACCACCACCAGCACCGTCATCAGCACCGCGCCGGGCGCCTTGGTGAACCGGGCCAGGTTGGATCCGTCCGGCAGGGTCAGCGCCGAGGCGACCGCGCAGGGCGCCACGAACCAGACCTGCCGGGCCAGCGGCACCGCCGCGACCGCGAGCACTGTCAGCGGCCAGATCGCGTACCAGGGGTGGAAGACCGGGGCGAGCAGCACCGTGGCGGCGAGCGCCAAACCCGCGCCGAGCAGCGCCACCCGAGGGCGGGCCAGCGTCAGCCGGGCCACCCGCTGGCGGGCGTCGTTGAGGCGCCGCAGCGTCGTCCACGCCCACCACCAGAGCGCGACGAGCGTCCCGGCGAGCAGCACCAGCGCGACCGCCCGGGTCACCGGCACCGCCTGCGGTCGCAGGCCGGCCAGCTCACCGGCGTAGTCGATCACGAAGCCGACGGCTGTGGGCGGGGAGGTCCACTGCTGCGAGTCGCCGCTGTGGCCGAGTCCTCCCACCCAGCCCAGTCCGAGCCCGGTGGCGAGCGAGAGGACCAGCAGCGTGCCGAGCACCGACGCGGTCAGTTGCCCGCCGTCGCGCAGCAGCGCCCGCCAGGTGTAGCGGCCGAGCACGGCGGCGAGCGCCGCGAACGGCAGCGCGACGACGGCGACCGCCTTCACCGCCACGGCCAGGGCCAGCAGCACACCGGCCACCAGCAGCGCGCGCGGCTTGCCCGGCAGGCGGACCAGCACCAGCAGGCCCAGCAGGAGCAGCCCGAGCGCGAGCGCGTC
Source organism: Micromonospora sp. AB353 (assembly GCF_049538395.1). Lineage (NCBI taxonomy): Bacteria > Bacillati > Actinomycetota > Actinomycetes > Micromonosporales > Micromonosporaceae > Micromonospora > Micromonospora sp. AB353. Next base: position 32,771 of record NZ_JBMVFV010000049.1, read on the forward strand.
GTTGTGCGCGCCCGCCACCAGGTGGATCCCGACGAGCGGGCACGCGAGCACCAGCCAGGCGGCCCGGCGGGTGGGCACCCCGGCGGCGCGGGCCAGGCCGGGCAGGCAGAGCGCGGTCAGCAGCACACCGGCCACCGCGACCAGCCGTAGCGCCACGATCGTCCCGATCAGGCCGCCACCGGCGAGGACCGCGAGCCCGGCCAGCAGGACGAAGAACGGCCCGTACGGCGCCGGGGTGTCCCGCCAGATCGGCGACACCGAGCCGGTCCACGGGCAGCCGGCCGCGGCGACCCCGACCCGGTACGGGCTGAGCCCCTGCGTCCACGTCCAGCCCTGGCAGGCGTACGAGTAGACGTCGCGGCTGCCGATCGGCGGCGCGGCGAGCAGCGGCAGCGCCCAGAGCCCGGCGGTCACGTACGCCCACCGGCCGGACGGCGCGCCCCACCGCAGCGACCACCATGCGCCCACCAGCAGCAGCGTCCCGGCCAGCCAGCAGACGAGCGTCACCGGCCCGTGCGGCGCCGACCAGATCGCGGCGAGCGTGGCGCGCGACGGTGTGCCTGGTAGCGCGCCGCCGAGCCATCCGGCGACGGTGAGCAGCACGGCCCCGGCGAGACCGGCGTAGCGGGCGAGACCGGCGGCGATCGGCCGGACGGGTCCGTCGGGCTCGCTCACCGGCACACTCCTCAGTCCACGGGAACCGGCTGCCGACCCTTGCGAGCCGACCGTACCAACCAGACGACCACCCCGATCACGAACAGGGTCATCAACGGCGCACCGGGCATCTTGGTGTACCGGGCCAAACCGGTGCCGTCGGCGAGCACCAGGAACGACGACACCACGGTGACGATCGAGAACCAGAGCGTGCGGTGCGCGGTGGCGGCGAGCACTGCCAGCGGCCACAGCCAGTACCAGGGGTGGAACAGCGGGGAGAGCGCGACGGTGGCGGTGAGCGCCAGCCCGGCGTGCCAGAACGGCTCACCGCGACGGAACGACCGGAACCAGAGCCAGATGAGCACGGCGACCAGCACGACCATGCCGATCGCCCGGGTCACCGGCAGCGCGTCGACGTGCACGCCGAACGGCGCGAGCAGGTAGCCGACGGTCTGCCCGACCGCCGTCGGCGGCGACGTCCAGGCCACCACCAGCCCGCCCTGCTCCAGCCCGCCGACGAACCCCAGGCCCAGCCCGGAGGCGAGGGTCACGGCGGCGAGCGCGGCGAGCGTGCCGCCGACCACCCACCCGCCGTCGCGCACCAGCGTCCTGATCCGGTACGCCCCGACGATCGCGGCCAGCGCGGCGAACGGCATCACGACCAGCGCGGTGATCTTGACTGCGGCGGCCAGTCCGAGCAGCGCCCCACCGGCGAGCAGCGGTCCGGGCCGGCCCGGACGGGCGGCCACCACGGCCAGCCCGGCCACGAGCAGGCCGATCATCAGCGCGTCGTTGTGTGCGCCGGACACCAGGTGCACCGGCACCAGCGGGCTCGCCAGCGCCAGCCAGAGCGCGCGGCGCGGCGGCACCCCGCAGCGGCGGGCCAGCACCGGCAGCGCCCACGCGGTGAGCGCCACCCCGGCCACGGCGAGCACCCGGAACAGCGCGACGGCGGCGAGCAGCGAGCCGGTGGCCTCCACCACCGCGCCGGCGAGCAGCACGAACAGCGGCCCGTACGGTGCCGGGGTGTCCCGCCAGATGTAGGAGATGGTGTCCAGCCAGGGGCACGGCAGCGCGGACACGCCCTGCTCGTAGGGGTTGATCCCGGCCGAGAAGCTGGCGCCCTGGCAGGCGTACGCGTACACGTCCCGGCTGCCCAGCGGCGGCGCGACGAGCATCGGCAGCAGCCACAGCGCGACGGTGACCAGCACCCACCGGGACGACGGCACCCGGTCCCGCAGCGACCACCAGGCCCACGCCAGCAGCGCGGTGCCGACCAGCCACAACCCGATGATCAGCGGCCCGTCCGGGCCCTGCCAGATGCTGACCGGGGTGGGACGCAACTCGCCGTCGGGCAGGGCGCCGCCGAGGAACGCGGCCACGGCGAGCAGCACCGAACCCGCCAGGCCGATCCAGCGCGAGAGGTGGTGAGGCACGTCCGACATGCTGCCAGTACGGTGGTTCGCGATCAGGAGGTGGGCATGCGGGGCGGTCGGGTGGTGGCGGTCTCCGCCGTGTCGGCGTTCGTCCTCGCCGTGCTCTACCTCGCGCTGCCGGCCACCGGCTCGGACCTGTCCGCGCAGGTCGCCCGCGCCGGGTTCTTCGCCGAGCACGGGGCCGCCCTGGTCGACCTGCGCTGGTACGGCGGCGTGCACCCGTGGGGCTACAGCCTCGTCTCGTCGCCGCTGATGGCGCTGCTTGGGGTACGCGTCACCGGCGCGCTCGCCCTGCTCGCCTCCGCCACCGCGTTCGCCGCCCTGCTGGTGCGCACCCGGGTGCCCCGCCCGCTGCTCGGCAGCCTGGTCGGCGTGGTCACGATCGCCGGCAACCTGGTGTCCGGCCGGGTCACGTACGCCCTGGGCGTCGCGTTCGGCCTGGCCGCGCTGCTGGCGCTCACCGTCCCGGCCCGCCGCACCCGCGTCGCCGCCGGTGCCGCTGCCGAGCCGGTCGGGCCCGGCGCTCCCGGTCGCGGCCGGGGCGTCTGGGCGGCCGTCGCCGCCGGTGCCGCCGCGCTGCTCGCCTCCGCGGCCAGCCCGGTGGCCGGGCTGTTCGTCGGGCTCGCCGGCGTCGCGCTGCTGCTGACCCGCCGGTACGCCGACGGCCTGCTGCTCGCCGTACCGGCCGCCGCGCCGCTCGCCGTGACCGGGCTGCTGTTCGGCGAGGGCGGCTGGATGAACATCAGCACTGCCGACACCGTGCACGCCGTGGTGACGAGCCTGGTCGTGGCGGCTCTCGTGGCGTACCGGCCGGTGCGGTGGGGCGCGCTGCTGTCCGCGGCCGGGGTGCTGGCGTCGGCGCTGCTGCACACGCCGGTCGGGCTGAACGCCACCCGCCTGGTGGTGATGTTCGCGCTGCCGGTGCTGGCCGCCACCGCGACGCTCCCCGCCCCGGTGTCCGATCGGCTTCGCGCCACCGGCCGGCGCGCCCGGGTCGTCGGCGCGGCCGGGCTTGCCGCGCTCCTGGCGGTGGTCTGCTGGTGGCAGCCGCCGGTGGTCACCGCGGATCTGCGCAGCGCCGACGACCCGACGGCCGACCCGGCGTACTTCACGCCGCTGCACGCGGAACTGGCCCGGCGCGGGCTGACCGGGCGGGTGGAGGTGCCGCCGACGCGCAACTACTGGGAGGCGGCCCGCATGGGCGACGTGCCGCTGGCCCGGGGCTGGCTGCGGCAGGCCGACATCGACCGCAACCCGCTGTTCTTCACCACTGTGCCCGGCGCGGACGGCACCGGCATCCCGCTGACCCCGATCACCTACCGGGACTGGCTGGCCGACAACGCGGTGCAGTACGTGGCGGTGCCCGACGCCGAGTTCTCCTGGGTGGGTGCGTCGGAGGCGAAGCTGGTGGAGGCGGGCCAGCCGTATCTGACCGAGGTCTGGTCCGACCGGCACTGGAAGCTGTACGCGGTCGCCGAGCCCACGCCGCTGGTCGGCGCGCCGGGAGAGTTGATCCGCCAGGACGGCGCCTCGATCACGTTCCGCGCCCCCGCCGCCGGCCCGATCCCGATCCGCGTACGCCACACCCGTTGGCTCACCGCCTCCAGCGGCGCCACGGTCACCCGCGACGGCACGTGGACCACCGTGACGGTCCCCCGACCCGGCACCTACACCCTCACCAGCTGACCCACCGTCCCCCTCCCCCGATCCCGCCGAGATCTTGGTAGGAACGGCCCCTATGAGGGCCGTTTCCTACCAAGATCTCCACGCTGTCCCGGTGTGTGGAACCCATGTCTCGCCCCCGGGATGGGCATTCAGGGGCGCGGCGTGAGCGCGGGGGCGGGGTGGGGAAGGGCTACAGCGGGGACTCCAGGATTCGCTGGACGACTGTGCGGGAGTGGCGGCCGGTGCGCAGGTACTCGTCGAGGAACTCGCCCTGGTCCTCGCGCCCCAGCAGCCGCACCACACCGGCCAGCTCCACCCCGTGCCGGGGCAACTGGTCCCCGGCCCGGCCGCGTACCAGCATCAACGCGTCGCGCACCTCGGCGGCGAGCGTCCAGCCGGCCGCCAGCTCGGCGGCGTCGGACGGGTCGAGCAGCCCGGCGTCGCGGGCGGCGGCGAGAGCGTCGAGCGTACGGGTGCCACGCAGGGCGGGCACCTGACCGGCGTACCGGAGCTGGAGCAACTGCACCGCCCACTCGACGTCGGCCAGCCCGCCCCGGCCCAGCTTGGTGTGGGTGGCCGGGTCGGCGCCCCGGGGCAGCCGCTCGGTCTCCACCCGCGCCTTGATCCGCCGGATCTCGACCACCTGCTCGCGGCTCAGCCCGTCGGCCGGGTAGCGCACCGGCTCGATCATGGCCTCGAACTCGGCGCCCAGGTCGGCGTCGCCGCAGACGAACCGGGCCCGCAGCAGCGCCTGCGCCTCCCACACCCGGGACCAGCGCGCGTAGTACTGGGCGTACGCGGCGAGGCTGCGGACCAGCGGACCCTGCCGGCCCTCGGGGCGCAGGTCGGCGTCGACGCCGAGCGGCGGGTCGGGGGCGGGCGCGGACAGCAGCCGGCGCAGCTCCTCGGCGATGGCGTGCGCGGCGGCGCTCGCCGCGCTCTCCTCGACCCCGGGCGGCGGGTCGTAGACGAACAGCACGTCGGCGTCGGAGAGGTAGTTCGACTCGTACCCGCCGAGCCGGCCCATGCCGATCACCGCGAAGCGCAGGCCGGGCGGTCCGGGGTGGACGGTACGGGCGGCGCGCAGCGCGGCGGCCAGCGTGGCGTCGGCGACGTGCGACAGCGCGGTGCCGACAGCAGTCACGTCCACCACTGTGGGCCGGCGTTCCCCGCCGCCGACGGGGCGCGGGGTGAGCGGGGCGAGCGAGCCGGCGCGGCTGAGCACGTCGGCGGCGGCGATCCGGACCAGTTCCCGGCGACGCAGTGCGCGGACCGCCCGGATCGCCTCGACCGGGTCGTCGTGCCGGGCGGCGGCGGCGGCGAACCCGTCGACGAGCGTCTCGCGCGGGCGTGGGGTCAGTTCGCTGTCCTCGGCGAGCAGCCGCAGCGCCTCCGGTTCGCGGGCCAGCATGTCGGCCGCGTACCGGGACGAGGACAGCACCCGGGCCAGCCGGCGCGCCACCGGGCCGGAGTCACGTAGCAGGCGCAGGTACCAGGGGGTGCTGCCGAGCTTGTCGGAGACCTGCCGGTAGTTGAGCAGACCACGGTCCGGTTCGGGGGCGTCGGCGAACTCGTCGAGCAGCACCGGCAGCAGCGTGCGCTGGATGGCGGCGGTCCGGCTGACGCCGCCGGTGAGCGCCTGGAGGTGCCGCAGCGCGCCGGCCGGGTCGGCGAAGCCGAGCACCTCCAGCCGGTGCCGGGCCGCCTCGGGCGTGAGGCGCAGCCCTTCGGCCGGTACGCGGGCCACGGATTCGAGCAGCGGCCGGTAGAGCAGTTTGGCGTGCAGCCGGCGTACCTCGGTGGCGTGGGTGACCCACTCGGCACGGAACTCCTCGACGGCGCTGCGGCCCGGCGTGGCCACGTAGCCGAGCGCGGCGGCGAGCCACCGCAGCGCGGCCGGTTCGGTCGGCACGGTGTGGGTGCGGCGCAGGGCCTGGAGCTGGAGCCGGTGCTCGATGGCGCGCAGGAAGCGGTAGCCGCGCAGCAGCGCCTCCCCGTCGGCGCGGCCCACATAGCCGCCGGCGACGAGCGCGCGCAGCGCCGGCACGGTGCCGGGCACGCGCAGCGACTCGTCGCCCCGGCCGTGCACGAGCTGGAGCAGCTGGACGGCGAACTCGATGTCGCGCAGCCCGCCCGGACCGCGCTTGATCTCGCGTTCCAGCTCCTTCGGCGGCACGTTGTCGAGGATCTTGCGGCGCATGGACCGGACGTCCTGGACCGCCTCGGGGCGTTCGGCGGCGGTCCACACGAGCGGGGCCAGTGCGTCGATCCACTCCTTGGCGAGCTCCAGGTCGCCGGCGGCCGGGCGGGCCTTGAGCAGCGCCTGGAACTCCCAGGTGCGGGCCCAGCGCTTGTAGTAGGCGAGGTGGCTGGCGAGTGTGCGGACCAGCGGCCCCCGGTTGCCCTCGGGCCGCAGCGCCGCGTCCACCGGCCAGGCCACCAGCCCGCAGATCTGGATCAGCCGGGTGGCGATCTGGGTCGCGGCGGGCAGGTCGTCGTCGGTGGCGGAGACGAAGATGACGTCGACGTCGGAGACGTAGTTCAGCTCGTCGCCACCGCACTTGCCCATCGCCACCACTGCCAGGCGGGGACGCGGCGTGCCCTCGGGCAGTTCGTCGGCGGCGATGTCGTAGGCGGCGGCCAGCGTGGCGTCGGCCAGCCCGGACAGCGCCGCCATGGTCTGTTCCAGGCCGCGCCCGCCGGTCAGGTCGGCCGCCGCGATCCGCAGCAGCGCGAGACGGTACGCCTGCCGCAGCAGCGGGACCGCGCCGGTCATGGTGGTGAGCCGGGCGGCGACGCTCAGGTCGAGCCGGCCGTCCGCGGTGGGGGCGAGCCCGTCCGGCTCGGTCGCCAGCACCGCCCACTGCCCGGGGTTGGCGACCAGGTGGTCGCCGAGCGCGGACGAGGCGCCGAGCACGGCGACCAGCCGGCGGCGCAGCCCGGGGTCGGCGGCCAGGGCGTCGCGTACGGCCACCTCGTCGCCGGAGCGCCGCTCGGACTCGACCAGCCGGTGCAGCTGACGCAGGGCCAGGTCCGGGTCGGCGGCGCGGGACAGCGCGGCGAGCAGTTCGGCGGCGCGTTCGTCGGTGGGTTCCTGGGTGTCGGGCCGCCACAGGGCGAGCCCGTCCGGGCCGAGCAGGTCCGCGGCGCGGGTGGCGCCGTCGCCCTCGGCGAATCCGTAGCGGGCCAGGCGCCCGCGGGCCGGTCGGGTCACCGTCAGGCCCCGAGCAGCGGCAGGCTGCGGCGCGGGGTGTCGTCGCCGAGTTCGCCGAGCGCGAGTGCGGCGAACCGGATCGCGAACGGCTGCCACGCCTCCTCGACGTCGGCCATCACCCGGTCGCAGGCGGCCACGACCAGCTCCGGGTCGTAGCCCAGCTCGGCCAGGACCGCCGAGTCGCGGGACCACTCGGCGATCATCGCGGTGTCGCACTCGATGTGGAACTGCAGCCCCCAGGCCCGGTCGCCGAGGCGGAACGCCTGGTGCGGGTAGCGGGTGGACGCGGCGAGCAGCGTCGCGCCGTGCGGCAGCTCGGTGATCTCGTCGGCGTGCCACTGGAGCACGTCGGGCATCAGCGGCACGTACCGGAACAGGGGGTCGTCCTCGGCGGCGTCGCGCCGCCCGACGAGCGCCGGCCCGACCTCCGGGCCGGACGGGCTGCGTTCGACCCGGCCGGCGTGCGCGGTGGCGAGCAGTTGCGCGCCGAGGCAGACCGCGAGCGTGGGCACGCGCCGGCGGACCGCCTTGCGCAGCAGCCCTTCCAGCGCCGGGAACCAGGGTGCGCCGGGAGCCCCGTCGGACCCCGGGTATGCCTGCTGGTCGCCGCCGAGCACCACGAGCGCGGCGTACCCCTCCAGGTCGCCGGGGAGCGGGTCACCGGCGTGCGGACGCAGCACGCGCAGCTCAAGGCCCCCCTCGGTGAGCCACTCCCCCAGGCGGCGGAGGTCGTCGGTCGGGTCGTTCTCGATCACCAGCGCGGTCGCCACGACGTCGAGGCTAACCGGTACGCCCGACAGGGCACGGTCCGGCAGGCCCTAGGCTCCGATCGTGCCTGACGACTGCCTGCGCCCACCGGCCCTGCGTCCCGGTGACGCGGTGATGCTGGTGTCCCCGTCCGGACCGACCCGTCCCGAACGGGTGGCCCGTGGCATCGAGTTGCTCACCGGCTGGGGGCTGCGGCCGGTGCCCGCGCCGAACGCGTACGCCAGGCGGGGTTACCTGGCCGGCGACGACGCGCTGCGGGCCGCGGACCTGAACGCGGCGTTCGCCGACCCGGAGATCCGCGGGGTGATCTGCACCCGGGGCGGCTACGGCGCGCAGCGGGTGGTCGACCTGATCGACATGGCGGCGGTACGCCGGGATCCGAAGGTGGTGGCCGGGTTCTCCGACATCACCGCGTTGCAGTTCGCGCTCTGGCGGGGCGCCCGGCTGGCCGGGGTGCACGGGCCGGGTGCCGCGTGGCGGGACGAGCGCACGCCGGTGCGCTCGGCGGAGTCGCTGCACGCCGCGCTGACCAGCGCCGAACCGGTGACGGTGGCGGCGGTCGAGGCGGAGGAGACGTTCCCGGTGCGGGTGCCCGGGCGGGCCGAGGGCCGGCTGATCGGCGGCAACCTGTGCCTGATCACCGCGTCCGTCGGCACGCCGGACATGCCCGACCTGACCGGGGCGATCCTGCTGGTCGAAGAGGTGCAGGAACCGCCGTACAAGATCGACCGGATGCTCACCCACCTGCGCCGCTGCGGTGCGCTGGACGGGATCGCCGGGGTGGCGGTCGGCCAGTTCACCGAGTGCGCGGACGGCTGGGACACCACTGTCGTGGACGTGCTCACCGACCGCCTGGGCGACCTGGGCGTGCCGGTCCTCGGCGGCCTGCCGATCGGCCACGGCCCCAACCAGCTCACCGTCCCGGTGAACACCCCCGCCCTGCTCGACGCCACCGCAGGCACCATCACCGTGACCGCCGCCGTCCGCTGAGGCCGAGGCTGGGGCCCGGCGATCATGAGGTTGGCGGCAGCTCAGAGATCCACAACTGCCGCCAACCTCATGATCAACGCGGCGAGGGCGGGGAGGGCGGGGAGGGCGGCGAGGGCGGGGAGGGGGTGAGGTGGGCTACGGCGCCGATCTCCAGGGCGGCCCAGACCGCGCCGTCGGGGGTGACCGTCAGGCCGTGGGGCTCGGACGCGGGGGTGGGCAGATCGTGGGCGGTGTGGTGGCCGTCGGGGTCGATGTGGCCGATGCGGTTGGCGCCCCACTCGGTGAACCAGCAGCCGCCGGCCGGGTCGGCGACGATCGCGTGCGGGCGCGCCGCCCGGTCCGGCAACGGGAACTCGTCGATCCGCCCGTCCGGCGTGATCCGGCCGAGCTGCCCGGCGACGATCTCCACGAACCAGAGCGCGCCGTCACCGCCGCGCGTGATACCGACCGGACCGGCCGCCTCGGTGGGCAGCGGATGCACCGCCACCGTCCCGTCCAGGTCCACCCGGGCGATCGCGTTCGCCTGGTTGAGCGTGAGCCAGAGCGCGTCGTCCGGCCCGGCCGCCAGCATCGACGGGAAAGCCTTGTCGACCGGCAGCGGGAAGGACGTCACCTCCCCGTCGACGCTCACCCGGCCGGTCGTGTCGTCGCTCATGCCGGCGTACCAGAGCGCGCCGTCCGCGCCCACCGCCAGCCCGCACGGGCCGCAGCCGGGCGGCAGCGCAACCGAGCCGGTCTCGCCGCCGACGGTGATCCGGCCGAGCCGGTCGTCGCCCGAGCGGGTGTACCAGAGCGCGCCGTCGGGGCCGCCGACGATGATCAGCGGGCGGCTTCCGGGCGGGTCGTCGCGGTAGGTCCGTACCTCACCGTCGAGTCCGAGCCGGGCGACGCCGCCGGAGCCGGCCAGCGCCAGCCAGAGCGCGTCGTCGGGCCCGACCGTGATCGAGTACGGCCCGGAGCCCGGCCCGGTCAGCGGGATCTCGCGGATGGCGGGCTGTGTCATGGAGTGGCCTTTCGTCGGGTTTCGCCCAGCCTCGCGGGCGCTCCGGCGCCCCGGCAACACGAATAATTCGGGCCTTCCGGACGGGATTGCCAGCTCGCTGACAGGTTCGCCACGGGTGGCCCTCAGTTCCGGCGACCACTGTCGGTGACGTCATCGCACCACCACCGAACAGGAGACTCGCATGATCCGCACGATGTCGAAGAAGCACCTGCTGGCCGGCCTGGCCGCCGCCGGCGTGCTCGGCGTCGGGATCGCCGCCCCGACGGTGGCGCTCGCCGACGACAAGAGCCCGAACCCGTCTTCGAGCGCCAGCAGCACCACCGACCAGGGTGACGACCGCCGCCAGAAGCACGCCGACCGGCAGGCCGAGTTCGCCGAGGCGCTCGCCGAGGAGCTGGGCGTCTCGACCGACAAGGTCACCGCGGCGCTGGAGAAGCTGCACGAGCAGCGCCAGGGCGACCGCCCGGAGCGGCCGGAGCGGACGTCGACCGAGGACCGGCAGGCCGCGCTGAAGGAGCGGCTGGACCAGGCCGTCACCGACGGCAAGCTCACCCAGGAGCAGGCCGACGCGGTGCTCAAGGCCGCCGAGGCGGGCGTGTTCCGGGGCCCGGGCAAGGGCGGCCCGGACGGCGAGCCCGGCCACCACGGCAAGGGTGGCGACAAGGGCGGTCCGGAGGGCAAGGCCGACCAGGGCGCCGAGGCCGAGCAGGAGGGCCAGGGCGGCAAGTGACGCGGTGGCCCCGCCGCCCCTCACCGGCCGTTCCCTCCTCCTGGCCGGCGCCCGGC
>NZ_JBMVFV010000050.1:0-42649 GCF_049538395.1 Micromonospora sp. AB353
CGCCCGCGCGACGGCCGGCGTGGCCCGCCCGGTCGCGCCGGACGAGCGGCCCGCCGGGCGCGCGACACCACCCGGACCGGAAACCGACCGGCCCGGACCGGGCGGCCCGGCGACACCGGCGGCGGCCCGGGCGGCTGTGGTCGTACCCCCGGGGGAGCCGGCGGGGCCACGGCCCGGCGGTCCCGGACCGGCCGACAGCGGCGCGGAGACCGGTGGCCTGCGTGGCGCGCGGTCCGAGCTGCGCCGGCAGATGCGCGAGCGCAGCCGGCTGCGGCTGGGCATCCTCGCCCTGGTCAGCCTCGTGCTGCTGGGTGCGGTACCGCTCTACTTCGGGATGCGGACGCTCAGCCGCGACCCGGTCTTCGACACCCTCGACGAGCTCGCGGTGCCCACCTGGGCGCAGAGCAACACGGTGGACAACGTCAGCGGCAGCCGCTGGTGCCTGCAGGACTGCCGCCTGCGGGAACGGTCCCTCGAGTCGGAGCAGGGGTGGAAGGAGACCGTCGCGGTCTACGAGAAGGCGCTGGCCGGGGACGGGTGGCGGCGCTGGAAGGTCGACCGTTGCCCGGACGAGAAGGTCCCGGGCAGCTACACCTGCTGGCGCCGGGACGAGCTGACGCTCGACCTGTGGGTACGCGACCGCACCTGCACGCCTCCGCCGATCGACGGAGCGCCCGCGCCGTCCACGCCCGCCGAGCCCGCAGCGGCGGCCTGCACCGGCTCGTTGGTGTCGGTGAAGGTGCGCAACGCGATCGACGACGAGCGCACCGGACCGACACCGACCACCGATCCGTCACTCACCGGTGAGGATCCCTACCCGACGCTGACCGACGACCCGCTGGGCGAGGTGACCCCCTCACCGTCGTGAGCCGACTTCCATCACGGACGGTAGGGTCTGGGGCTGGCACGCCCGTCCGTGCCCGGTGACCGGGTCGGCGTGGCGCGAAGTGGGTAGGTACGGTCGCGCGTTCCGGGGCGTCGGGTTCCGGGACACTGCTTGAGGAGGACTTTCGCGTGAGTGGTGGAGAGATCGCTGCGCTGATCGCGGCCGGCGCGTTCCTGATGCTGGTGCTCGTGCTGGCGGTGCCGATCCTGCGGCTGCGGCACACCGTGGACGCGACGACCCGCATGATCACCGACGTGAACGAGCGCACCGCGCCGCTGCTCGGTGACGTGAACACCACGGTGAAGAACGTCAACGTGGCGCTGGAGCAGGTGCAGACCTCGCTGGACGGGGTGAACCTCCAGCTCGCCAAGGTGGACACCATGACCAGCCACGCGCAGAACGTCACCGCGAACGTGGCGAACCTGGCCACCGTGGTCTCCGCCGCCGCCGCGAACCCGCTGGTCAAGGTGGCCGCGTTCGGCTACGGCGTGCGCCGGGCCGCCTCCGCCCGCCGGCACGCCGAGACCGAGCGCGAGGTGCGCGACACCATCAAGCAGCAGCGTCGCGCCGCCAAGCGCGGCAACCGCTGACCCCGACCGGCGTACGCGGGAAGGATGAGAACATGAGGCGGTTGTTCTGGCTGGGCATCGGGCTGGCCGTGGGCGTCCTGGTGGTGCGCAAGGCCACCCGGACCGCGCAGGCGTACACCCCGGCCGGCATCGCCAGCGGGCTGTCCGAGTCCGCCGGCGGTCTGGTCGAGTCGCTCCGGGCGTTCGTGGACGACGTCCGGGTCGGCATGGCCGAGCGTGAGCAGGAGATCCACGAGGCCTTCGCCCGCGGCGAGGTGTACGACGACCAGTTCGCCGAGCTGCGGGAGGACCCGCGGATCGGCGACCGAGAGATTTTCCCGGAGGACCACCAGCGATGAAGACGGCGGAGATCAAGCGGCGGTTCCTCGCCCACTTCGAGGCGAACGGGCACACCGTGGTGCCGTCCGCTCCGCTGCCCGCCATCAGCGACCCGAACCTGCTGTTCATCAACGCGGGCATGGTGCAGTTCGTGCCCTACTTCCTGGGCCAGCAGACCCCGCCGTACGCGCGGGCGACGAGCGTGCAGAAGTGCATCCGGACGCCGGACATCGACGAGGTCGGCAAGACCAGCCGGCACGGCACGTTCTTCCAGATGAACGGCAACTTCTCCTTCGGTGACTACTTCAAGTCCGGGGCGATCCCGCTCGCCTGGGATCTGGCCACCAAGCCGGTCGAGGCGGGCGGCTTCGGGCTGGACCCGGAGCGGATCTGGGCCACCGTCTACCTGGACGACGACGAGGCGTACGACATCTGGCGCGCCACCGGCGTGCCGGCCGAGCGGATCGTGCGCCGCGGCAAGGCCGACAACTTCTGGTCGATGGGCATCCCCGGCCCGTGCGGTCCGTGCTCCGAGCTGTACTACGACCGCGGCCCGGCCTACGGCCGCGAGGGCGGCCCGGAGGTCGACGAGGACCGCTACCTGGAGTTCTGGAACCTCGTCTTCATGCAGTTCGAGCGCGGCCCGGGCACCGGCAAGGAGGACTTCCCGATCCTCGGTGACCTGCCGGCGAAGAACATCGACACCGGCATGGGCCTGGAGCGGATGGCCTCGCTGCTGCAGGGCGTGGACAACCTCTACGAGATCGACGAGGTCAAGCCGATCCTCGACAAGGCCGCCGAGCTGACCGGCAAGCGCTACGGCGTGCACTCGGGTCACGCGGCCAACGAGTCGCACCCGGACGACGTACGGCTGCGGGTCATCGCCGACCACGTGCGCACCTCGCTGATGCTCATCGGCGATGGCGTGACCCCGTCGAACGAGGGCCGGGGCTACGTGCTGCGGCGGATCATGCGCCGGGCGATCCGGGCGGTGCGGCTGCTCGGCTACCAGGACCGGGCGCTGCCGGAGCTGCTGCCGGTGGCCCGCGACTGCATGGCGCCGTCGTACCCGGAGCTGGCCGAGGACTTCGGCCGGATCTCCCAGTACGCGTACGCCGAGGAGGACGCGTTCCTGGCCACGCTGCGCGCCGGCACCACGATCCTGGACACCGCCATCGCCGAGACCAAGTCGGCCGGCAGGGCGGCGCTCTCCGGTGACAAGGCGTTCCAGCTGCACGACACGTACGGCTTCCCGATCGACCTGACCCTGGAGATCGCGGCCGAGCAGGGGTTGCAGGTCGACGCGGAGGGCTTCCGCCGGCTGATGGCCGACCAGCGCAGCCGGGCCAAGGCCGACGCGCAGGCGCGCAAGACCGGGCACACCGACGTGTCGGCGTACCGGTCGGTGCTCGACGGCGGCGGGCCGGTGGAGTTCACCGGCTACACCGAGCTGAGCCGGGAGTCGCGGGTACGCGCGTTGCTGTCCGGCGGCGCCGCGATCTCCGCGGCGGTCGAGGGCGACACGATCGAGCTGGTGCTCGACACCACCCCGTTCTACGCCGAGGGCGGCGGCCAGCAGCCCGACCAGGGGCTCATCACCGTCGGCGGCGGCCAGGTCGAGGTCTTCGACGTGCAGCAGCCGGTGCCCGGCCTGATCGTGCACCGGGCCAAGGTGGTGCGCGGCGAGGTGCGTTCCGGGGAGACCGGGTACGCCGAGATCGACGTGTCCCGCCGCCGGGCGATCTCCCGCTCGCACACCGCCACGCACCTGGTGCACCAGACGATGCGCAACTTCCTCGGTGAGTCGGCGACCCAGGCGGGTTCGCTCAACGCGCCGGGCCGGCTGCGGTTCGACTTCAACACCCCGACGGGTGTGGCGCCGAGCGTGCTGCACGACGTCGAGCAGCAGGTCAACGAGGTGCTGCTGGCCGACCTGGAGGTGCACGCGTTCGTCACCAGCCAGGAGGAGGCCCGCCGGATCGGGGCGATGGCCCTGTTCGGCGAGAAGTACGGCGAGCGGGTCCGGGTCGTCGAGGTCGGCGACTACGCCCGCGAGCTGTGCGGTGGCACGCACGTGGCCCGCTCCGCCCAGCTCGGCCTGGTGAAGATCCTCTCGGAGGCTTCTGTGGGTTCCGGCGTCCGCCGCATCGAGGCGCTCGTCGGCATGGACGCGTTCGGCTTCCTGGCCCGCGAGCACCTGCTGGTGTCCCGGCTGGCCGAGCTGTTCCGGGTGCCCGGCGAGCAGGTGGCCGACCGGGTGGAGCAGACCGTCACCCAGCTGCGCGACGCGGAGAAGGAGCTGGAGAAGCTGCGCGCCCAGCTCGTGCTCGGCGGGGCCGGTGCCCTGGCGGCGCAGGCGAAGGACGTGCGCGGCGTCGCGTACGTCGGCACCGAGGCGCCGGAGGGCGCGGCGGCGAACGACGTGCGGACCCTCGCCCAGGAGATCCGGGGCCGGATCGACGCGGCCCGCCCGGCGGTGGTCGCGGTGGCCGCCCGGGCCAACGGCAAGGCGTCGCTCGTGGTGGCCGTCAACCAGGCCGCCCGGGGGCGGAACCTGAGCGCGAAGGATCTGGTCAAGGCGGCGTTCTCCGGCCGGGGCGGCGGCAGCGACGACCTGGCCCAGGGCGGCGGCCTGCCCGCGACGGAGGCGCCGAACCTGCTGGTCACCGTCGAGCGGGCGGTCGCCGGCACGGCATGAGCGAACGCACCGAGCGAAGCGAGGGCCGTGAGGGCATGCCCAGTCGGCACGGCATGAGCGCGACGATCGACGCCAGGGCGGACCACCCGGTCCGCCCTGGCCCGTACCGGCGGGGAGGTGTCCGCTCGTGAGCGAGCTGTCCCGTGGCGTCCGGCTGGGCGTCGACGTCGGCCAGGTCCGGGTGGGGGTGGCCCGCTGTGATCCGCACGGCATCCTGGCCACGCCCCTGGTGACGCTGGCCCGTGACCTGACCGCCGAACCGGACGCGGTGCCCGCCGACATGGCCGAGCTGGTCCGGCTCGCCGCCGAGCACGAGGCGGTGGGGATCGTGGTCGGGCTGCCTGTCAACCTGGCCGGAAAGCACGGCCCCGCGGCGGCGAACGTATCAGCATATGCCAGCCGATTGGCTGATGTAATGAGGCCGATTCCGGTGACGCTGACGGACGAGAGGATGTCTACCGTCGTCGCGAGTCGTAGGCTGGCCGAACGGGGCGTCCGGGGAAAGCGCCAACGAGCGGTGGTCGACCAGGCCGCCGCGGTGGAGATTCTGCAGAGCTGGCTGGACGCACAGCGGAGGCGGACGCAATGATCGACGATCTTGATCTGGGGTTCGACGAGCCGGACAGGGGGGAGAAGGGCCGGCACCGGCGCGGCGCGGTGCGCCGACGCCAGGGCAAGTCCGGCGGCAGCCGGGGCAAGACCCTGCTCGCCCTCGCGCTCGCGCTGGTCCTGCTCGGCGGCATCGGCGGCGGTGCGTTCTACGGCTTCGACCGGGTCCAGAACTACTTCGTCACACCCGACTACGACGGCTCCGGCACCGGCGAGGTGACCGTCGAGATCAAGCAGGGCGCGTTGATCGCCGACATGGCCGACGCGCTCGTCGCCGCCGACGTGGTGAAGAGCACCAAGGCGTTCATCGAGGCCGCCGAGGAGAACTCGCGCAGCAAGAACATCCAGCCCGGCACGTACAAGCTGCGCAAGCAGATGAGCGGTGACGCGGCGGTCGCGGCGATGCTGGACCTCAAGAACAAGATCGTCAACGGGATCACCATCCCCGAGGGCCTCACCGCGAAGACGGTCTACAAGCGGCTCTCCGAGAAGACCGACATCCCGGTCAAGGACTTCGAGGCCGCGGCGAAGGACCCGGAGGCGCTCGGCGTCCCGGACTGGTGGTTCAAGCGCTCCGACGGCAAGAAGGTCAAGCCGTCGATCGAGGGCTTCCTCTTCCCGGACACGTACGAGATCCCGCCGAAGGCCACCGCCGAGACGGTGCTCAAGCTGATGGTGGACAACTTCCTCACCGTCACCTCCGGCATGCAGTACGCGGAGAAGGTGCAGAAGGACCGCGGCGGCATCACCCCGTACGAGGCGCTGATCGTCGCCTCGCTCGCGCAGGCCGAGGCCGGCAACAAGGCCGACCTGGGCAAGGTTGCCCAGGTTGCCTACAACCGGGTCTACAAGGGCAACTTCGACTGCGGCTGCCTGGAGATGGACGTCACTGTCAACTACTACCTGGAGCTGACCGGGCAGCCGACCAAGGCGTCCAAGGACATGACCTCTGCCGAGCTGGACAACCCGAAAAACCCGTACAACCGCAAGCTGCGCGGCCTCATCCCCACCCCGATCAACAACCCGGGCAAGGACGCCCTGCAGGGCGCGCTGAGCCCGCCGCCGGGCAAGTGGCTCTTCTTCGTGGCGATCAGCAAGGACGGGCGCTCCGCGTTCGCCGAGACCTACGCAGAGCACCAGCGCAACGAGCAGAAGGCCAGGGAGGCCGGGATCATCTGATGGCCGATCCCCACCGCGCCGCGGTGGTCGGCAAGCCGATCGCCCACTCGCTCTCCCCGGTGATCCACACCGCCGGGTACGCGGCCGCCGGGCTGACCGGCTGGTCGTACACCCGGATCGAAGCCGGCGCCGACGAGCTGCCCGGCCTGGTCGCGGGTCTCGGCCCCGAGTGGGCCGGGCTGTCGGTGACCATGCCGGGCAAGGAGGCGGCGCTCGCGCTGGCCGACGAGGTCTCGCCGGTCGCCGCCGCTGTCGGCGCCGCCAACACGCTGGTACGCCGGCCCGACGGCACCTGGTACGCGGACAACACCGACGTCACCGGCATGGTCGAGGTGCTCACCGGTG
Source organism: Micromonospora sp. AB353 (assembly GCF_049538395.1). Lineage (NCBI taxonomy): Bacteria > Bacillati > Actinomycetota > Actinomycetes > Micromonosporales > Micromonosporaceae > Micromonospora > Micromonospora sp. AB353. Next base: position 6,626 of record NZ_JBMVFV010000050.1, read on the forward strand.
CCGGCTGCGTGGCCGGGGCGGTCGTCACCGTGCTCGGCGCGGGTGGCACCGCCCGGGCGGCCATCGCGGCGGCGGCCCGGATCGGGGCGGCCGAGGTGACTGTGGTGGCCCGCCGCCCGGAAGCGGTGGACGAGCTGCGCCCGGTCGCGGCGGCGGCCGGGGTGCCGCTGGCCGGAGCCGAGTGGGACGGCGCGCCCGCGCACGCCCGCGCCGACGTGGTGATCTCCACGGTGCCGAAGGGGGTGGCCGACCCGCTGGCGGACAACTTCGACTGGCGGCCGGAGTCGGTCTTCTTCGACGTGGTCTACGAGCCGTGGCCCACGCCGCTCGCGGCGGCGGCGCTGACCGCCGGGTGCCGGGTGGTCTCCGGGCTGGACCTGCTGCTGGCCCAGGCGTTCGGCCAGTTCGAACAGTTCACCGGGGTCACCGCCCCACGCGCCGCGATGCGCGCCGCGCTGCCGGTGTAAGGAAGGGCCCTTCTTAACGCCTCCGGTAGAGGAAGGGTCCCCTGTTAACACCTCACCGACCGGGCGGAAGACCAGCGCGCGGAAATGGCCTGTCCGCAGGGCGGGATGCGGCGGGCGGCGTACGCCGGTGACCACCGGGCGTGACAGACTGACCGTCGTGTTGCGCTGGCTGACTGCAGGTGAATCGCACGGACCCGCCCTCGTCGCGATGCTGGAGGGCGTACCCGCCGGCATCGAGGTGACCACCGGGGAGATCTCCGGCGAGCTGGCCCGGCGCCGGCTCGGCTACGGCCGGGGTGCCCGGATGTCGTTCGAGCAGGACGAGGTCGAGATCATCGGCGGGCTCCGGCACGGGGTGACGCTCGGCAGCCCGGTGGCGATCCGGGTCGGCAACTCGGAGTGGCCCAAGTGGCGCACCGTGATGGCCGCCGACCCGGTCGACCCGGAGGAACTGGCGAGCCAGGCCCGCAACGCACCACTGACCCGTCCCCGCCCGGGTCACGCCGACCTGGCCGGCATGCAGAAGTACGGCCACACCGACGCCCGGCCGATCCTGGAGCGCGCCAGCGCCCGGGAGACCGCCGCCCGGGTCGCGGTGGGCACCGTCGCCAAGGCGCTCGTGCGTCAGGCGCTCGGCGTCGAGATCGTCTCGCACGTGGTCGAGCTGGGCCCGGTGGCGGTCAAGCCGGGTCTGCGCCCCACGCCGGAGGACGCCGCGCGCATCGACGCCGACCCGCTGCGCTGCCTCGACGCCGAGGCCAGCGCCCGGATGGTCGCCGAGGTCGACGCCGCGAAGAAGGCCGCCGACACGCTCGGTGGCGTGGTCGAGGTGCTCGCGTACGGGGTGCCGCCGGGCCTGGGCAGCCACGTGCAGTGGGACCGCAAGCTCGACGCCCGCCTCGCCACCGCGCTCATGTCGATCCAGGCGATCAAGGGCGTGGAGATCGGCGACGGCTGGCAGCAGGCCCGCTCGCGTGGCTCCGAGGCGCACGACGAGATCGTGCCCACCGCCACCGGCGTGCGGCGGATCACCGACCGGGCCGGTGGCCTGGAGGGCGGCATCACCACCGGTGAGCCGCTGCGGGTGAAGGCGGCCATGAAGCCGATCTCCTCGCTGAACCGGGCCCTCGCGACGATCGACGTGACCACGGGTGAGCCGGCCACCGCGATCAATCAGCGTTCCGACGTGTGCGCGGTGCCGGCCGCGGCCGTGGTGGCCGAGGCGATGGTCGCGCTGGTGCTGGCCGAGGCGGCGGTGGAGAAGTTCGGCGGCGACTCGATCGCCGAGATGCGCCGCAACCTGACCGGTTACCTCGACGGGCTGGTCGTCAAGTGAACACCCGGCCGGTCTGCGTGCTTGTCGGGTCGCCCGGCTCCGGCAAGACCACAGTCGGAACGGCGCTCGCCGAATTGCTCGGCGTCGGCTTCCGGGACACCGACGCCGACATCGAGAACCTCGCCGGCAAGCCCATCCCGGAGATCTTCGTGGACGAGGGGGAGGAGCACTTCCGTACCCTCGAACGGGCCGCCGTGGCGGCGGCGCTCGCGTCGCACGCGGGCGTGCTCGCGGTCGGCGGCGGCGCGGTCCTGGCCGAGGAGAACCGGGCCGCGTTGATCGGCCACACGGTGGTGCACCTGTCGGTGGAGCTGCCCGACGCGGTCAAGCGGGTCGGTCTGGGCGCCGGGCGGCCGCTGCTCGCGCTGAACCCGCGCGCCACGCTCAAGCACCTGATGGACCAGCGCCGACCGCTCTACGCCGAGGTGGCGACCGCGACGGTGGTCACCGACGGGCGTACGCCGCAGGAGTTGGCCGCGGAGATCGCCGCCCTGCTCAAGCCCTGACCCTCGCCTCGCCGCGCTGTGTCCGGCTCCTTCGGTGGAACGCCATGGGCGGGTGAGAAGGCGCACCGGTCAGGCGTTGGCCGCGGCGGTCCCGGCTGTCCGGCGTCCGGCGCGGCGGCTCCGGGCCGGCTCGGGTCGCCAGGTGGCGAGCAGCGCCAGCGCCAGCGCGATCTCGGCCAGGTCACCCAGGTAGTACATGAGCGTGGCGCCGGCCCGCAGCTCGGCGGCGGTGGCCGGCACGTCCACGAACAGCCCGGCGTAGAGCAGTTGGGCGATGGTGGCGTGCGCGGCGACCCCGACCCCGATCACCACCAGCCGGACCGGTACGCGGGGGCGGTGCGGTCCCGGATCGGGACCGGCGATCGACCAGGCGAACAGGCAGCCGCTCAGCAGGAAGTGCACGTTCACCAGCGTGTGCAGGGCCGGGTCGTCCAGGGTGGCCCGGTACAGCGGGGTGAGGTAGAGCAGCCATAGCCCGCCTGCGGTGAGCAGCAGACCGGTCACCGGGTGGCCGAGCACCCGCGCGACCGGGTGCCGCAGCAGGTGGACCAGGGCCCGGCCGGTACGCCGGTCCAGCGTGCGCAGCAGCAGCGTGACCGGGGCGCCGAGCACCAGCGCCAGCGGCGCGAGCATGCCGATCAGCAGGTGCTGCCACATGTGCCCGACGAAGTCGCCGACCGGCCACAGCAGCCCGGTCACCAGCAGCAGCGCGCCCAGCCCGAAGCTCGCCGTGCGGGCGTGCGGCCAGCCCGGCCCGCCCGGGTCGCGCAGCCGCAGCGCGGCGGCCAGGTACGCCCAGAACAGCGCCACCGGGATCAGCGCGGTCACCGGGAAGCCGCCGTCGGCGTGCCCGGCGTGGGCTAGGGCCACTGTCACCGGCGTTCGGGCGCGCAGAGGTCCACGGCCCGGGCCCGGCGCTGGATCACCCAGCCCGCGGCGATCAGCACCACCCCGAGGGCCAGGAACCCGAGATCCCACCAGAGCTGGTTCGGGCCGCCGCGGACGTGGTGGATGCCGAGCAGGTGGTGGTCGATGACGCCCTCGACCAGGTTGAACAGGCCCCAGCCGATCAGCGCCCAGCCCCACAGCGTGGGCGAGCGCCACAGCCGGCCCCGGGAGTGTGTGACCCGGGAGTAGAGCAGGGCCAGCCCGGTCAGCACCGCCACCCAGGTGACCACGTGGAACAGACCGTCCCAGAGCGTGTTCATCTGCAACCCGGGCACGGTGTCGACCGGGTACTCGCGCACGCCGATCCGGTCGCTGCCGGTGCTGCTGAGCATGTGGTGCCACTGGAGTACCTGGTGCAGGACGATGCCGTCGACGAAGCCGCCGAGCCCGACGCCGAGGATCGTGGCGGGCAGCCGGATGCTCGTCGCGGACTCCGGCCGGGTCGCGTGTGCCGTCGTCTCGCTCATTCCGGCCGCCCTACCCGCGGTGCGGCCGGGCAAACACCCAGCCCGTGGACAGTCGCCCCGCGAGGGCGGCGTGCTGGACTAGGCTGCCCGCGATGGACGAGGTGACCCGGATCCCGGTCGGCGGCGAGCGGCCGTACGACGTGCTCGTGGGACGTGACCTGCTGGACCCGCCGCCCCGGCTGCTGCCGGGCGCCGAGCGGGTGGCCTTCCTGCACGCGCCGCCGCTCAAGGCGCTCGCCGACCGGCTCGCCGACGCGGTCCGCGAGAGCGGCGTGACGCCGCTGCTGATCGAGGTGCCGGACGCGGAGGCGGGCAAGCACGTCGACGTGGCGGCGGCCTGCTGGGACCGGCTCGGCGACGCCGGGTTCACCCGTACCGACGCGGTGGTCGGGGTGGGCGGCGGCGCGGTCACCGACCTGGCCGGGTTCGTCGCCGCGACCTGGCTGCGCGGCGTGCGCTGGGTGCCGGTCGCCACGTCGCTGCTCGGCATGGTCGACGCCGCCGTGGGCGGCAAGACCGGCATCAACACCGCCGCCGGCAAGAACCTGGTCGGCGCGTTCCACCCGCCGGTCGGCGTGCTGGCCGACCTGGCGACGCTGGACAGCCTGCCCCCGGCCGACCTGGCCGCCGGCATGGCCGAGGTGGTCAAGTGCGGGTTCATCGCCGACCCGGTCATCCTCGACCTGGTCGAGGAGGACCCGGCCGCCGCGCTGGACCCGGCCGGTCCGGTGCTGCGGGAACTGGTCGAGCGCGCGGTCCGCGTGAAGGCCGGCGTGGTCGCCGGGGACCTGCGCGAATCCGGGGTACGCGAGGTGCTCAACTACGGGCACACCCTCGCCCACGCGATCGAGAAGGTGGAGGGCTACCGCTGGCGGCACGGTCACGCCGTGGCGGTCGGCCTGGTCTACGCGGCCACGCTCGCCCGGCTCGCCGGTCGCCTGGACGCGGCCGACGCCGAGCGGCACCGCCGGGTGCTGACCGCGCTCGACCTGCCCACCGGCTACCGGGCCGACGCCTGGCCGGAACTGCTGGCCGCGATGCGGGTGGACAAGAAGGCCCGGGGCAGCCGGTTGCGGTTCGTGGTGCTCGACGGGCTCGCCCGCCCGGCGATCCTGGAGGCGCCGCCGGACGACCTGCTCGCCGCCGCGTACGCGGAGATCAGCTCGTGAGGGTGTACGTGCTCAACGGGCCGAACCTGGGCCGGCTCGGCACCCGCCAGGTCGACGTGTACGGGGTGACCAGCTACGCCCAGCTCGTGGCCGACTGTGAACGGCACGGCCGGGAGCTGGGCCTGGACGTGGTGGTCCGGCAGACCGACGCCGAGCACGAGATGCTCGCCTGGCTCCACGAGGCGGCCGACGAGGCGGCGGCGGTGGTGCTGAACCCGGCCGCCTGGTCGCACTACTCGATCGCGGTGCGGGACGCCTGCGCGATGCTGCGCGGCCCGCTGGTCGAGGTGCACATCTCCAACATCCACGCCCGGGAGGAGTTCCGGCACCACTCGGTGGTCTCCGCGGTGGCCACCGGCGTGATCTGCGGCCTGGGCGTGGACGGCTACCGGCTGGCGCTGCACCACCTGGCTCAGCGTGCGAGTCCGATTCGACAGAGCGAGTAGACTTGGACGGTCTGTCCGCCAATTGATGATCAAGGCAGGAAATGGCCACCACCAACGACCTGAAGAACGGCCTGGTACTCAACCTGGACGGCGAGCTGTGGGCCGTCGTCGAGTTCCAGCACGTCAAGCCCGGTAAGGGTGGTGCCTTCGTGCGCACCACGCTGAAGAACGTGCTGTCCGGCAAGGTGGTCGACAAGACCTTCAACGCGGGCACCAAGGTCGAGACCGCGACCGTGGACAAGCGCACCATGCAGTACCTGTACGCCGACGGCGAGGACTATGTCTTCATGGATCTGGAGACGTTCGACCAGATCACCGTCCCCGGCGGCACCGTCGGCGAGGCCGCCAACTACCTCCTCCCCGAGGCCGAGGCGACTGTCGCCACCCACGAGAGCGTGCCGCTGTACATCGAGCTGCCGACCTCGGTCGTGCTCGAGGTCACCTACACCGAGCCGGGCCTGCAGGGCGACCGCTCGACCGGCGGCAACAAGCCGGCCACCGTCGAGACCGGCGCCACCGTGCAGGTGCCGCTGTTCATCACCACCGGTGAGAAGATCAAGGTCGACACCCGCGACGGCCGTTACCTCGGCCGAGCCTGATGGCCGAGGGCCCCAAGCAGCAGATGCCGGCGCGCCGCAAGGCGCGCAAGCGGGCGCTGGACGTGCTCTTCGAGGCCGACCTGCGGGACCGCCCGCCGGTCGAGGTGCTCGCCGGTTACCTGGAACGGATCGAGCAGCCCCGCCCCGACCACCTCGGCTACGCGGTCGGGCTGGTCGAGGGCGTGGCGGCGCACCTCGACCGGATCGACGAGACGATCGCCAGCTACGCCGAGGGGTGGACGCTGGAGCGCATGCCGGTGGTCGACCGCAACCTGGCCCGGATCGCCGTGTACGAGCTGCTCTACGTCGACGAGATCGACGACGCGGTGGCGATCAGTGAGGCCGTGGAGCTGGCCCGGCAGATGTCGACGGACGACTCGCCCCGCTTCCTCAACGGCATCCTCGGCCGGATCGCCGAGTACGCCACGCGCTGACGCGTAGCGACGACGAAGGGCCCGTGCCGGTCGGCACGGGCCCTTTCGTCGTACGGGGGTGTCAGGAGGCGAAGAACGCCCGCGGGTCGGCGACCAGCACGCCGTGCTCGGTCAGCCGCTCGATCAGCCCCGACGGCGAGGCGTCGTAGACGATCGCGAGGGCGCGCAGGTCGTCGGCGCGGATCGAGAGCACCCGGCCGTTGTAGTCGCCGCGCTGCTGCTGGATGGCGCGCGCGTAGCGGGCCACGTACGCGAGGTCCTCGGAGGCCTCGTCGTAGAGCCGCTCCAGGTCCAGCACGATCTTGCTGGTGGGCTCGTGACGCACCCCGCTGCCGTCGGGCAGCAGCTCCGAGACGGGAACGCGGTAGAAGTCGGCCAGCTCCGCCAGGCGGGACACGGTGACGGCGCGGTCGCCGCGCTCGTACGAGCCGACCACCACGGCCTTCCACCGCCCGTTCGACTTCTCCTCCACCCCCTGCAGGGACAGACCCTGCTGCTGGCGGATGGAGCGCAGGCGGGCGCCCAGCGACTTGGCGTATTCAGAGGGCATTCGGACACTCCCAGTGCTGTTCGGGTTCTCCGAGCTATCGCTACGGAGCGTGACGGTACGGGGATTGCGACATGTGGTCAAGTGTTGCCGTCCACCGGGTCCGGCACCCGCGTGTGGCTTGTCCCTATTTCTCCGGGCTGACCAGCAGGTCAGGACCGGCGGCGGGCGGCCCGGTGACCGCTGGTAACGTGGCGTGAAGCCCCGGTCCGGGCCCTGTGGGGGCCGGCCGGAGCAGACCAGACGTCCTTTAACGACCCGTCCCGTGAGGCGGGGAAGGAGGTCCGCCGTGGCCTACCCGTCGGCTGCCCACTCGTCGCCGCCGCGACAACCCTCGGTGAAGGTGATCCTCGCCGCAGCGGACGTGTCGCGGGTGGTCGACCGCATCGCCCACCAGATCCTGGAGAAGACCCAGGGCGCCGCCGGCACCGTGCTGCTGGGCATCCCCACCCGGGGCGTGCCGCTGGCCCACCGCCTCGCCGCCCGGATCAGCACCTTCGAGGACGTCACCGTCCCGGTCGGCGTGCTCGACATCACGCTCTACCGCGACGACCTGCGCCGGCACGCCACCCGCGCGGTCGGCCCGACCGACCTGCCGAGCGGCGGGATCGACGGCAAGCGGGTGATCCTCGTCGACGACGTGCTGTTCTCCGGCCGTACCGTGCGGGCCGCGCTGGACGCGCTCAGCGACGTCGGCCGCCCGGCGTCCGTGCAGCTCGCGGTCCTGGTCGACCGCGGCCACCGCCAGCTGCCGATCCGCGCCGACTACGTCGGCAAGAACATCCCCACCGCGCTGGCCGAGAACGTCAAGGTCACCCTCGCCGAGACCGACGGCACCGACGAGGTCAAGTTGTACGGGGGTACACCCGCATGATCCGGCACCTGCTCTCCGGCGCCGACCTGGACGCCGGCACCGCCACCCTGGTCCTGGACACCGCCGCGGAGATGGCGACGGTGGCCGGGCGTGAGGTCAAGAAGCTGCCCGCGCTGCGCGGGCGCACCGTGGTCAACCTCTTCTACGAGGACTCCACCCGGACCCGGATCTCGTTCGAGGCGGCCGCCAAGCGGCTCAGCGCCGACGTGATCAACTTCTCCGCCAAGGGCTCCAGCGTGGCCAAGGGGGAGAGCCTGAAGGACACCGCGCTCACGCTCCAGGCGATGGGCGCGGACGCGGTGGTCGTCCGGCACCCCGCCTCCGGCGCGCCGCACCGGCTCGCCGAGTGGGTCGACGGGTCGGTCGTGAACGCCGGTGACGGCACCCACGAGCACCCCACCCAGGCGCTGCTCGACGCGTACACGATGCGGTCCCGGCTGGGCCGGCTCGAGGGCCTGCACGTGGCGATCGTCGGCGACGTGCTGCACTCCCGGGTGGCCCGCTCGAACGTGCTGCTGCTGTCCACGCTCGGGGCGAAGGTCACCCTGGTCGGCCCGCCCACGCTCATCCCGGTCGACATCGCCGCCGCCCTGGCGCCCGGCACCGACGTCTGTTACGACCTCGACACCGTTCTCCCAGGTGTGGACGTGGTGATGATGCTTCGGGTGCAGCGCGAGCGGATGGGTGACTCCTACTTCCCGTCGGCCCGCGAGTACGCCCGCCGCTACGGGCTCGACGGGCCGCGCATGCGCCGGCTGCCCGAACACGCGATCGTCATGCACCCCGGACCGATGAACCGGGGCATGGAGATCACGCCCGAGGTGGCCGACTCGCCCCGCTCCACCATCGTCGAACAGGTCGCCAACGGGGTCTCCGTGCGGATGGCCGTGCTCTACCTGCTGCTCGGAGGGAACAACCGGTGACCGCGTACCTCATCACAGGCGTCAGTGTGGTCGGCGGCGAGCCGACCGACCTGCTCATCCGCGACGGCGTGGTGGCCGGGACGGGCCGCGGGCTCGCCGCGGACGACGCCACAGTCATCGACGCGACCGGCCTGGTCGCGCTGCCCGGCCTGGTCGACCTGCACACCCACCTGCGCGAGCCCGGCCGGGAGGACGCCGAGACGGTCGAGTCCGGCTCCCGGGCGGCGGCGCTCGGCGGCTACACGGCGGTCTGCGCGATGGCGAACACCTCGCCGGTCGCCGACACCGCCGGCGTGGTCGAGCAGGTCTGGCGGCTCGGCCGGGAGGCCGGCCTGGTCGACGTGCAGCCGATCGGCGCGGTCACCGTCGGGCTGGCCGGCGAGCGCCTGGCCGAGCTGGGCGCGATGGCCGACTCGGCCGCCGGGGTGCGGATCTTCTCCGACGACGGGCACTGCGTGTCCGACCCGCGGCTGATGCGCCGGGCGCTGGAGTACGTCAAGGCGTTCGACGGCGTGATCGCCCAGCACGCCGAGGAGCCCCGGCTCACCGAGGGCGCGCAGATGCACGAGGGCGAGGTGTCCACCCGCCTCGGCCTGACCGGCTGGCCGGCCGTCGCCGAGGAGGCGATCATCGCCCGCGACGTGCTGCTCGCCGAGCACGTCGGCAGCCGCCTGCACGTCTGCCACGTCTCCACCGCCGGCAGCGTCGAGGTGCTGCGCCAGGCCAAGGCGCGCGGGGTACGGGTGACCGCCGAGGTGACGCCGCACCACCTGCTGCTCACCGACGCCAAGGCGGAGAGTTACGACCCGGTCTTCAAGGTCAACCCGCCGCTGCGTACCGCCGCCGACATCGCCGCGCTGCGGGAGGCGCTGGCCGAGGGCGTGATCGACATCATCGCCACCGACCACGCGCCGCACGCCGTGGAGGACAAGGAGTGCGAGTGGGCGTACGCCCGGCCGGGGATGCTCGGCCTGGAGACGGCGCTGTCGATCGCGCTCGACGTGTTCGGCCCCCGCTGGGACCTGATCGCCGAGCGGATGTCCCGCACGCCGGCCCGGATCGCCGGGCTGGCCGGGCACGGCCTCGACCCGGCGCCCGGCGTACCGGCCAACCTGACCCTTGTCGACCCGGCCGCCCGGCGCGTCATCGAACCGGCGGAGCTGGCCAGTCGCAGTCGCAACACCCCGTACGCCCGCATGACGCTGCCGGGTCGCATCGTGGCGACCTTCCTGCGCGGCGAGCCGACGGTCCTGGACGGAAAGGCTGTCAAGTAAATGGTGAAGCGTAGATCGGCAATTCTCGTCCTGGAGGACGGGCGCACGTTCCACGGTGAGGCGTACGGCAGCGTCGGGGAGACCTTCGGCGAGGCGGTCTTCAACACCGGCATGACCGGCTACCAGGAGACGCTCACCGACCCGTCGTACCACAGGCAGGTGGTGGTGCAGACCGCGCCGCACATCGGCAACACCGGCGTCAACGGCGAGGACGACGAGTCCGACCGGATCTGGGTGGCCGGGTACGTGGTGCGCGACCCGGCCCGGATCAGCTCCAACTGGCGGGCCGGCGGCGGCCTGGAGGACCGGCTCGCCGCCGAGGGCGTCGTCGGCATCAGCGGCGTGGACACCCGGGCGCTGACCCGGCACCTGCGCGAGCGCGGGGCGATGCGGGTCGGTATCTCCAGCGTCGAGGACGACCCGGCCGCGCTGCTGGAGCGGGTGCGCCGCTCGCCGCAGATGGTCGGCGCGAACCTGTCCGACGAGGTGACCACCGCCAAGCCGTACGTGGTCGAGGCGGAAGGCGAGCACCGGTTCACGGTGGCCGCGGTGGACCTGGGCATCAAGCGCAACGTGCCGCGGCGGCTCGCCGCCCGCGGCGTCACCACCCACGTGCTCCCAGCCGGGTCGACGATCGAGGACCTGCTCGCCACCGGCGCGGACGCTGTCTTCTTCTCGCCCGGCCCGGGCGACCCGGCGACCGCCGACGGCCCGGTGGCGCTGGCCCGGGAGGTGCTGACCCGGCGGATCCCGCTGTTCGGTATCTGCTTCGGCAGCCAGATCCTCGGCCGGGCGCTCGGCTTCGGCACCTACAAGCTGGGGTACGGCCACCGCGGCATCAACCAGCCGGTGCTCGACCGGGCCACCGGCAAGGTCGAGGTGACAAGCCACAACCACGGCTTCGCGGTGCAGGTGCCGGGTGCCGGGGACGGTGCGGTGGTGCCGGATCAGGTGATCCAGACCGAGTTCGGCGGCGTCCAGGTGTCCCACGTCTGCCTCAATGACAACGTGGTCGAGGGGCTGCGAGCCGTGGACGTGCCCGCCTTCACCGTCCAGTACCACCCCGAGGCGGCGGCCGGCCCGCACGACGCGGACTACCTCTTCGACCGTTTCGCAGAGCTGATCGAGGGGCGCAAGAATGCCTAAGCGGACCGACCTCAAGCACGTCCTGGTGATCGGCTCCGGGCCGATCGTGATCGGACAGGCCTGCGAGTTCGACTACTCCGGCACCCAGGCCTGCCGGGTGCTGCGCAGCGAGGGGATCCGGGTCAGCCTGGTCAACTCGAACCCGGCGACGATCATGACGGACCCGGAGTTCGCCGACGCCACGTACGTCGAGCCGATCACGCGTGAGTTCGTCGAGCTGGTCATCGCCAAGGAGCGCCCCGACGCGCTGCTGCCGACGCTCGGCGGGCAGACCGCGCTGAACACCGCTGTCGCCCTGCACGAGGCGGGCGTGCTGGAGAAGTACGGCGTCGAGCTGATCGGCGCGAACATCGAGGCGATCAACCGGGGCGAGGACCGGCAGCTGTTCAAGGAGATCGTGGCGAAGGCCGGCGTACGGCTGGGCCTGGACGATCCGTCCGCGCTGGTGCCGCGCTCGCGGGTCTGCCACTCGATGGACGAGGTCCGCGAGACGGTCGCCGACCTGGGCCTGCCGGTGGTCATCCGGCCGTCGTTCACCATGGGCGGCCTCGGTTCCGGCATGGCGCACACCGACGAGGACCTGGAGCGCATCGCCGGGTCCGGCCTGGCGGCCAGCCCGGTCCACGAGGTGCTCATCGAGGAGAGCGTGCTCGGCTGGAAGGAGTACGAGCTCGAACTGATGCGCGACCGCCACGACAACGTGGTGGTGGTCTGCTCGATCGAGAACGTCGACCCGATGGGCGTGCACACCGGCGACAGCGTCACCGTCGCCCCGTCGATGACGCTCACCGACCGGGAGTACCAGCGGCTGCGTGACCTCGGCATCGCGGTGCTGCGCGAGGTCGGTGTGGACACCGGCGGCTGCAACATCCAGTTCGCGGTGAACCCGGCCGACGGCCGGATCGTCGTGATCGAGATGAACCCGCGGGTGTCGCGTTCCTCGGCGCTGGCGTCGAAGGCCACCGGCTTCCCGATCGCGAAGATCGCCGCGAAGCTCGCCATCGGCTACACGCTCGACGAGATCCCCAACGACATCACGCTGAAGACGCCGGCGGCGTTCGAGCCGACGCTCGACTACGTGGTGGTGAAGATCCCCCGGTTCGCGTTCGAGAAGTTCCCCGGCGCCGACCCGGAGCTGACCACCACGATGAAGTCGGTGGGCGAGGCGATGAGCCTGGGCCGCAACTTCACCGAGGCGCTGAACAAGGCGATGCGCTCGATGGAGACCAAGTCATCCGGTTTCTGGACCACTCCGGACCCGGAGGGCGCGACGAAGGAGAACACCCTGGCGGCGCTGCGGACGCCGCACGACGGCCGGCTCTACACGGTCGAGCGGGCGCTGCGCCTCGGCGCGTCGATCGCCGAGGTGTCCGAGGCGTCCGGCGGCATGGACCCGTGGTTCCTGGACCAGATCGCCTCGCTGGTCGAGCTGCGCGCCGAGATCGTGGACGCGCCGGTGCTCGACGCCACCCTGCTGCGCCGCGCCAAGCGGGCCGGCCTGTCCGACCGGCAGCTCGCCGCGCTGCGCCCGGAGCTGGCCGCCGAGGACGGCGTACGCACGCTGCGGCACCGGCTCGGCGTCCGGCCGGTCTACAAGACGGTGGACACCTGCGCGGCCGAGTTCGAGGCGACCACGCCGTACCACTACTCGACATACGACTCGGAGACCGAGGTGGCGCCCTCGGCGCGGCCGAAGGTGCTCATCCTGGGCTCCGGGCCGAACCGGATCGGTCAGGGCATCGAGTTCGACTACTCGTGTGTGCACGCGGTCCAAGCGTTGCGGGACGTGGACTACGAGACCGTCATGGTCAACTGCAACCCGGAGACCGTCTCCACCGACTACGACACCGCCGACCGGCTCTACTTCGAGCCGCTGACGTTCGAGGACGTGCTGGAGGTCTGGCACGCCGAGGACTCCTCCGGCAGGGAGGCGGGCGGCCCCGGCGTCATCGGGGTGATCGTCCAGCTCGGCGGGCAGACCCCGCTGGGCCTGGCGCAGCGGCTCAAGAACGCCGGCGTGCCGATCGTCGGCACCTCCCCGGAGTCGATCCACCTGGCCGAGGAGCGCGGCGCGTTCGGCGCGGTGCTGGCCCGGGCCGGCCTGCGCGCGCCCGCGCACGGCATGGCCACCTCGTACGACGAGGCGAAGGCGATCGCCGACGAGATCGGGTACCCGGTGCTGGTCCGCCCCTCGTACGTGCTCGGCGGACGCGGCATGGAGATCGTCTACGACGACGCCACGCTGCGCGACTACATCGGCCGGGCCACCGCCATCTCGCCGGACCGCCCGGTGCTGGTGGACCGGTTCCTGGACGACGCCATCGAGATCGACGTGGACGCGCTCGTGGACGCCGACGGCGACGTCTACCTGGGCGGCGTGATGGAGCACATCGAGGAGGCCGGCATCCACTCCGGCGACTCGTCCTGCGCGCTGCCGCCGATCACCCTGGCCGGCTCGCACCTGGCCCAGGTGCGGCACTACACCGAGCAGATCGCCCGCGGCATCGGGGTGCGCGGCCTGCTCAACGTCCAGTACGCGCTGCAGGGCGACATGCTCTACGTGCTGGAGGCCAACCCGCGCGCCTCCCGGACCGTACCGTTCGTCTCGAAGGCCACAGCGGTGCCGCTGGCGAAGGCGGCGGCCCGGATCGCGCTCGGCGCCACCGTCGCGCAGCTGCGCGCCGAGGGCATGCTGCCGCCCACCGGCGACGGCGGCACCATGCCGGCCGACGCGCCGATCGCCGTCAAGGAGGCGGTGCTGCCGTTCAAGCGGTTCCGCACCCCGTCCGGCAAGGGCATCGACGTGCTGCTCGGCCCGGAGATGAAGTCCACCGGCGAGGTGATGGGCATCGACACCGGCTTCGGGCAGGCGTTCGCCAAGTCGCAGGCCGCCGCGTACGGGTCGCTGCCCACCGCCGGGAAGATCTTCGTCTCGGTCGCCAACCGGGACAAGCGCGGCATGATCTTCCCGATCAAGCGCCTGGCCGACCTGGGCTTCGAGATCGTGGCCACCACCGGCACGGCCGAGGTGCTGCGCCGGCACGGCATCGCCTGCGAGCAGATCCGTAAGCACTACGAGTCGGGTGAGGGCGCGGACGCGGTGTCGCTGATCCTCGGCGGGGACGTGGCGCTGGTGGTGAACACGCCGCAGGGCTCCGGGGCGAGTGCCCGTTCCGACGGGTACGAGATCCGCAGCGCGGCGGTGAGCGTGGACATCCCGTGCGTCACCACGGTGCCCGGCGCCGCCGCCGCGGTCATGGGCATCGAGGCCCGCATCCGGGGCGACCTGAAGGTCCGCCCGCTGCAGGACCTGCACGCCGCCCTGCGGGCGGGCGAGTGACACCGCGCCTGAACGCGCCGATCATGAGGTTGGCGGCGATGTGGATCTCCAAATCCGCCGCCAACCTCATGATCAACGGGGAGACCGGGGGGACCGGGGGGACCGGGGGGACCGGGGGGACCGGGCGAGGGGGCGTGGCGTGATCTTCGAGAGGGTGGTGCGGCCCCGGTTGTTCTCGCTCGCGGGCGGGGACGCCGAGGGGGCGCACGAGTGGACGCTGGCGCGGCTGGCCGCGGTGTCCCGCCGGCCGGCGGTCCTCGCGGCGCTGCGTGCGGCGTACTTCCGGTCGGCGCCGCGCACCGTGTTCGGGGTGCGCTTCCCCAACCCGGTCGGGCTGGCGGCCGGCATGGACAAGAACGGACTCGCGTTGCCGGCCTGGCCGGCGCTGGGTTTCGGCTTCGTCGAGGTCGGCACCGTGACCGCGCACGCCCAGCCGGGCAACCCCCGGCCCCGGCTGTTCCGGCTGCGCGACAGCGAAGCGGTGATCAACCGGATGGGCTTCAACAACGCCGGCGCCGAGGCGCTTGCGGACCGGCTGGCCGCGTTGCCGCGCCCGCTCGGCGTGCCGCTGGGCATCTCGCTCGGCAAGTCCAAGGTGACCCCGCTGGACGAGGCGGTCGAGGACTACCTCGCGTCCTATCGGGCGCTCAAGGACCACGGCGACTACTTCGCGGTCAACGTGTCCTCACCGAACACTCCCGGGCTGCGGTCGCTTCAGGACCGGTCCCATCTGGACGCCCTGCTCGCCGCGCTGGTGGGGGAGGAGAAGCCGGTACTGGTGAAGATCGCCCCGGACCTCACCGAGCCGGCCGTGGCCGAGCTGCTGGAGGTGTGCCTCGACCGGGGCGCGGCCGGGGTCATCGCCACGAACACCACGCTCGCCCGCGACGGGCTCGCCCCGGCCGACCGGGAGCGCGCCGCCGAGGCCGGCGGGCTGTCCGGCCGGCCGCTGACCGCCCGGGCCCGGGAGATGGTCGCGTTCGTGCACCGGGAGACCGGCGGCCGGCTACCGGTGATCGGCGTGGGCGGCATCCTGCACCCGGACGACGCGGCACGCATGTTCGACGCCGGCGCCGCCCTGCTCCAGCTCTACACCGGCTTCATCTACCGGGGCCCGTCCCTGACCCGGGCCATCACCCGAACAGCCACCCGACCCTGACCCCGCCCTCGCCCTGTGCCCCGCCCCTGACCCCGCGCGATCTTGCACGTCCCGTCCCGGCATACCACCGCGTTCCGGACGCGGCGGGGGCGGCACCTGCAAGATCAGCGGGGAGAGGGTGGGGGGAGTGCGGGGAGAGGGCGGGGGCGAAGGAGGAGGAGACGTGACGCCTGAGGAGATTCTGGAAGCCGACCGGCGGCACGTGTGGCACCCGTACGCCCCGATGCCGGGCGCCGGCGCGCCGTATGTGGTCGAGAGCGCCGCGGGGGTGCGGCTGCGGCTCGCGGACGGGCGGGACCTCGTCGACGGCATGTCGTCGTGGTGGGCGGCGATCCATGGCTACCGGCACCCGGTGCTCGACGCCGCGGTGACCGACCAGCTCGGGCGGATGAGCCACGTGATGTTCGGCGGGCTCACCCACGAGCCCGCGGTACGCCTGGCGCGCACGCTCGTCGAGCTGACCCCGGACGGCCTGGAACACGTCTTCCTGGCCGACTCCGGCTCGGTGAGCGTCGAGGTGGCGGTGAAGATGTGCCTGCAGTACCAGCGGGCGCGGGGGCGTCCGCAGCGCCGCCGGCTGGGCACCTGGCGCGGCGGCTACCACGGTGACACGTTCCACCCGATGAGCGTGTGCGACCCGGAGGGCGGCATGCACCACCTCTGGGGCGACGTGCTGCCCCGGCAGGTGTTCGCGCCGGTGCCGCCGCCCGGCTTCGACGCGGCGCCGGACCCGGCGTACGAGGTGGCGCTGGTGGACGCGGTGGAGCGGCACGCCCACGAACTGGCCGCGGTGATCGTGGAGCCGGTGGTCCAGGGCGCCGGCGGGATGCGGTTCCACCACCCGCACTACCTGCGCGTGCTGCGCGAGGTGACCCGGCGGCACGGCATCCTGCTGGTGTTCGACGAGATCGCCACCGGCTTCGGCCGGACCGGCCGGATGTTCGCCGCCGAGCACGCCGGTGTCGCCCCGGACGTGCTCTGCGTCGGCAAGGCACTCACCGGCGGGTACCTGACGCTCGCCGCGGCGCTGTGCACGCCCGAGGTGGCGCGGGTGATCTCCGCCGACGGGGTGCTGGCGCACGGGCCGACGTTCATGGGCAACCCGCTCGCCTGTGCCGTCGCCAACGCCTCCCTGGACCTGCTGCGGGCCGGGGACTGGGCGGGACGCGTGGCGGGCATCGCCGACGGCCTGCGGGCCGGTCTGGAGCCGCTGCGGGGCGCGCCCGGCGTGGCCGACGTCCGCGTGCTCGGCGCGATCGGGGTGGTGCAGCTCGACCACGAGGTGGACCTGCCCCGGGCGACAGCCGCCGCGGTGGCCGGGGGGGTGTGGCTGCGCCCGTTCCGGGATCTCGTCTACACGATGCCGCCGTACGTCTGCGACGCCGCGGACGTGGCGCGGATCGCGGCCGGAGTGGCCGCGGCGGTCAAGGCCGGCTGAGCCCGGCCGGATACGCCAGGGCGCGACGGAAGGCCCGTCGCCGGACACGCCAGGCGGCCCGTGGCCGCCGGGAGAGGGAGAGACGCGATGGAGAAGACGTTCGGCGCCCGCCTGCACCGGGCCGTGGCGGAACGAGGGCCGCTCTGCGTGGGCATCGACCCGCACCCCGGGTTGCTGACCGCCTGGGGCCTGTCCGACGATGTGGCGGGCCTGGAGCGGTTCTGCCGCACCGTGGTGGAGGCGATCGGCGACCGGGTCGCCGTGGTCAAGCCGCAGTCGGCGTTCTTCGAGCGCTTCGGCGCCAGGGGTGTCGGCGTGCTTGAGTCAACTATCCGACAGTTGCGAGATTTGGGAGCGCTCACTCTGCTTGACGTGAAGCGTGGCGACATCGGCTCGACGGTCGCCGCGTACGCGTCGGCCTATCTCGATCCATCCAGCCCTCTGTATGTCGACGCGGTCACCGCGAGCCCCTACCTGGGAGTAGGTTCGCTCGCCCCGATGTTCTCCACCGCCGCCGAGCACGGCGGCGGGGTCTTCGTCCTGGCGCTCACCTCCAACCCGGAGGGTGCCTCCGTGCAGCGCGCCGTGGGTGCCGACGGGCGCACCGTCGCGCAGACCGTGATCGACGAGATTTCCCAGCTCAACAGGGGTGCGGAACCACTCGGCAGCTTCGGTCTCGTGGTCGGGGCGACGATCGGTGAGACCGGTCACGATCTGGACTCGGTGAACGGTCCGCTGCTCGCGCCGGGGCTGGGCGCGCAGGGCGGAACGCCCGCCGGGTTGCGTACCGTGTTCGGCGCCGCGCTGCCGTCGGTGCTCCCCTCGTACTCCCGGGAGGTGCTCGGCGCGGGCCCCGACCCGGCCGACCTGCGGGCCGCCACCGAGCGGGTGCTGGCCGACTGCCGGGCCGCCCTGGGCACGGCGGACTGACTGACGGCTCGGTCACTTTGGGTTGATCATCGCGCGTCCACGTTGCCGAAATCTCCGTTGACCGCTAGTTTTCCCCGCGCTGGGAACCACGGACCCCTTTGGTTGCCAGCGACACCACGTTTCACAGATGCGGTGGGGCGCTCAGCCCGCCGTACTAGGGACCTGAGGAGAACTGGTGCCGCTCCCGTCACTGACCCCCGAGCAGCGCGCTGCCGCGCTGGAGAAGGCCGCGGAGATCCGCAAGGCCCGCGCTGAGCTGAAGGAGCAGCTCAAGCAGGGCAAGACCACCCTCGCCACCGTCCTCGAGCGGGCCGAGTCCGACGACGTCGTGGGCAAGCTGAAGGTTTCGGCCGTGCTCCAGGCGATGCCGGGCATCGGCAAGATCCGGGCCACCCAGATCATGGAGAAGCTCAAGATCGCGGACAGCCGTCGCCTGCGCGGCCTCGGCGAGCAGCAGCGCAAGGCTCTGCTCGGAGAGTTCGCCGCCAACTGAACGGCCCGCCGTGTAGAAACAAGCGGTGAGCACGGATGA
Organism: Micromonospora sp. AB353; assembly: GCF_049538395.1. Classification (NCBI taxonomy): domain Bacteria; kingdom Bacillati; phylum Actinomycetota; class Actinomycetes; order Micromonosporales; family Micromonosporaceae; genus Micromonospora; species Micromonospora sp. AB353. The sequence continues at coordinate 25,161 of NZ_JBMVFV010000050.1, forward strand.
CGAGGCGCGCTCGGCGGCTCGGCTCACTGTCCTGTCCGGTCCCTCCGGGGCCGGCCGGAGCAGTGTCGTCGAGGCGGTCCGGGCGCGCCTTGCGTCTGTCTGGGTGCCGGTGGTCGCCACCACCCGCCCACCCCGTCCCGACGAGCGCGACGGCGTGGACCGCGTCTTCCTCGACGCGCCCGGCTTCGACCGGCTGATCGCCGCCGGGGAGCTGCTGGAGTGGTGCCGGATCGGGCCGTACCGCCGGGGGGTGCCCCGGACCGGGGTGCGGACGCGGCTCGCCGAGGGCCGGCCGGTGCTGCTGCCGCTGGATCTGGGCGGCGCGCTCGCGGTACGGGCGGCGGCGCCCGGCGCCCGGCTGGTGCTGCTCGCGCCGCCGGCGTACCGGGCGGACCCGGACGTCGCGGCCGTCTTCGCCCACGCCGTGGCACACGACCACACCGAGCGCGCCGCGGCGGAGCTGGTAGGATTGCTCGGTTCGTCCTTCCTGGCTCCGGCCCGACCGCCCGCGGGCGGCGCACGAGACGCAGAGGTTTAATTCGTGGGATCCATCGCCACCAACCCCGAGGGCATCACCAACCCGCCGATCGACGAGCTGCTCGAGAAGACCACCTCGAAGTACGCGCTGGTCATCTTCGCCGCCAAGCGCGCCCGGCAGGTGAACGCCTACTACAGCCAGCTCGGTGAGGGCCTCCTGGAGTACGTCGGCCCGCTGGTGGAGACCACCCCGCAGGAGAAGCCGCTCTCCATCGCCATGCGCGAGATCAACGCGGGCCTGCTCACCGCCGAGCCGACCGACCAGCCGTAGCCGCGCCCGCGCCGATGCCCGCCGAGATCGTCCTCGGGGTCGGCGGCGGCATCGCCGCCTACAAGGCGTGTGAGCTGCTCCGGCTCTTCACCGAGTCGGGTCACCGGGTCCGGGTGGTACCGACCGCCTCGGCGCTCCGCTTCGTCGGGGCGCCGACCTGGGCGGCCCTGTCCGGCCGGCCGGTCGCCGACGACGTCTGGTCCGACGTGCACGAGGTGCCGCACGTGCGGCTCGGGCAGCACGCCGGCCTGGTCGTGGTCGCGCCGGCCACCGCCGACCTGCTCGCCAAGGCCGCTCACGGTCTCGCCGACGACCTGCTCACCAACACGCTGCTGACCGCGCGCTGCCCGGTGCTGCTGGCCCCGGCCATGCACACCGAGATGTGGGAGCACCCGGCGACCGTGGCGAACGTGGCCACGCTGCGCTCGCGCGGCGTCCGCGTGATCGAGCCGGCAGTGGGCCGGCTCACCGGGCGGGACACCGGCAAGGGCCGGCTGCCCGACCCGGCGGAGATCTTCGCGGTGGCCCGCCGGGCCCTGGCCCGCGGCGTCGAGGCCGAGGCCGACCTGGCCGGCCGGTACGTGGTGGTCACCGCCGGCGGCACCCGCGAGCCGCTGGACCCGGTCCGGTTCCTGGGCAACCGGTCGTCCGGCAAGCAGGGGTACGCGTTCGCCCGCGCCGCCGTGGCCCGGGGCGCCCGGGTCACGCTCGTCGCGGCGAACGTGGCGCTGCCGGACCCGGCCGGGGTGGACCTGGTCCGGGTGGGCACCACCGAGGAGCTGCGCGCCGCCACGCTCGCGGCGGCGGCCGACGCGGACGCCGTGGTGATGGCCGCCGCGCCCGCCGACTTCCGGCCCGCCAGCTACGCCAGCGGGAAGATCAAGAAGTCCGACGACGGCGTCGCGCCGACCATCGAGCTGGTCACCAACCCGGACATCGCCGCCGAGCTGGGGCGGCGTCGCCGTCCCGGGCAGGTGCTGGTGATCTTCGCGGCCGAGACCGACGACGCGGAGGCCAACGGCCGGGCCAAGCTGGCCCGCAAGGGGGCCGACATGATCGTGGTCAACGAGGTCGGCGTGGACAAGGTCTTCGGCGCCGACACCAACGCGGCCACGGTGATCGGCGCCGACGGCACCGTGCACCGGCTGCCCGAGCAGCCCAAGGAGGCCCTGGCCGACGCCGTCTGGGACCTCGTCTGTCCGCGGCTGCCGTCACGTTCCTGACGGTTGGTCGACCCGCGTTCATCGGGTCACGGCGGAACGACGGTGACTAAACTGCCGCCGAGCGACCTTTAAAAGTCTTCACATGCTTAGGAGTGCCGTGACACGTCTCTTCACGTCCGAATCGGTCACGGAGGGCCACCCGGACAAGATCGCCGACCAGATCAGTGACGGCATTCTCGACGCCCTGCTCGCCCAGGACCCGCACAGCCGGGTCGCGGTGGAGACGTTGATCACCACCGGTCAGGTGCACGTGGCCGGCGAGGTGACCACCAAGGCGTACGCCGACATCCCGACCATCGTCCGCGAGACCATCCTCGGCATCGGCTACGACTCGTCGAAGAAGGGCTTCGACGGCGCTTCCTGCGGCGTCAGCGTGTCCATCGGCGCCCAGTCGCCGGACATCGCCCAGGGCGTCGACAACGCCTTCGAGCTGCGTACCGGCGGGTCGGAGAGCGCGCTGGACGCGCAGGGCGCCGGCGACCAGGGCATGATGTTCGGCTTCGCCTGCTCCGAGACGCCCGAGCTGATGCCGCTGCCGATCGCACTGGCGCACCGGCTGGCCCGCCGGCTCGCCGCGGTCCGCAAGGACGGCACGATCCCGTACCTGCGGCCGGACGGCAAGACCCAGGTCACCATCGAGTACGACGGGCTGCGCCCGGTCCGGCTCGACACCGTCGTCGTGTCCAGCCAGCACGCCGCGGACATCTCGCTGGAGTCGCTGCTCACCCCGGACATCCGCGACCACGTCATCGCCCCGGAGCTGGAGGGCCTCGGCCTGCAGACCGAGGGCTACCGGCTGCTGGTCAACCCGACCGGGCGGTTCGAGATCGGCGGCCCGATGGGTGACGCCGGCCTGACCGGCCGGAAGATCATCGTGGACACGTACGGCGGGTACGCCCGGCACGGTGGCGGCGCGTTCTCCGGCAAGGACCCGTCGAAGGTCGACCGGTCGGCCGCGTACGCGATGCGCTGGGTCGCCAAGAACGTCGTGGCCGCCGGGCTGGCCGAGCGGTGCGAGGCGCAGGTGGCGTACGCGATCGGCAAGGCGCACCCGGTGAGCCTGTTCATCGAGACGTTCGGCACCGAGACCGTGCCGGTCGCCTCGATCGAGAAGGCCGTGGCCGAGGTGTTCGACCTGCGTCCGGCCGCCATCATCAGGGACCTGCACCTGCTGCGCCCGATCTACCAGCAGACCGCCGCGTACGGCCACTTCGGCCGGGAGCTGCCGGAGCTGACCTGGGAGGGCACCGACCGGGCCGCCGACCTCAAGTCGGCCGCGGGAGCCTGACCACCACCACGCGCCGCGACCGGCGACCCGCGCAGGGGTCGCCGGTCGCGCGCGTCTGCGTGGACGTGCCGCTGCCGCATCTCGACCGCCCGTTCGACTACCTGGTGCCGGAGGCGCTCGACGCCGACGCCCGGCCGGGGGTACGCGTGAAGGTGCGGTTCGCCGGGCAGCTCGTCAACGGCTGGCTGCTGGAGCGCGCCGAGTCGTCCGAGCACCCGAAGCTCGCGTACCTGGAGAAGGTCGTGTCCCCGGTGCCGGTGCTCTCCCCGGAGGTGGCCCGGCTGGCCCGCGCGGTCGCCGACCGGTACGCCGGCAGCCTCGCCGACGTGCTCCGGCTGGCGGTGCCGCCCCGGCACGCCCGCGCCGAGAAGGCCGTCACCGCGGCCGCGCCTGACGGCAGCCCCACCGACGGCACCGGACCCACCGGCAGCACCGCGCCCGACGGCAGCCCCGCCGACGGCACCGCGCCCGACGGCGGAGCGGCCGAGGACGCCGACGCGGGCGCCCGGCCGGGTGGCCGGGCGGAGGTGGACCCGCGCGGCTGGCGGGACTACCCGGCCGGGCCGGCCCTGCTGCGCGCGCTCACCGACGGCAAGCCCGCCCGCGCGGTCTGGTCGGCGCTGCCCGGGGAGGACTGGGCCGACCGGTACGCCGACGCGGTCGCCGCCACGCTGGCGGGCGGCCGGGGCGCTGTGGTGGTGGTGGCCGACGCCCGCGACCTGGACCGCCTCGACGCCGCCCTGACCGCAGTGCTCGGCGCGGGGCGGCACGTCCGGCTCACCGCCGCCGACGGTCCGGCCCGCCGCTACCGGGCCTTCCTCACCGCCCGCACGGGCGAGGTGGACGTGGTGATCGGCACCCGGGCGGCGATGTTCGCCCCGGTGCGGCGGCTCGGCCTGGTGGCGATCTGGGACGACGGCGACGACCTGCACGCCGAACCGCGCGCGCCCTACCCGCACGCCCGCGACGTGCTGCTCACCCGGGCGCAGCTCGGCGACATCGCCGCGCTGGTCGGCGGGTACGCCCGTACCGCCGAGGCGCAGTTGCTGGTGGAGACCGGCTGGGCGCGCGAGGTGGTGGCCGACCGGGCGGTGGTGCGCGCGCGTACCCCGGCCCTGGCCCCCACCGGCGACGATCCGCAACTGGCCCGCGACCCCGGCGCGGCCTCGGCGCGGCTGCCGAGCCTGGCCTGGACCACCGCCCGGGACGCGCTGCGCGCGGACCTGCCGGTGCTGGTGCAGGTGCCACGCCGCGGTTACGTGCCGTCGGTGGCCTGCGCCGACTGCCGTGCCCCGGCGCGCTGCCCGCACTGCGCCGGGCCGCTCTCCCTGCCGTCGGCGCAGGGCACGCCCGCCTGCCGCTGGTGCGGGCGGGTCGCCGCCGCGTACGCCTGCCCGGAGTGCGGCGGGCGGCGGCTGCGCGCCTCGGTGACCGGCGCCCGGCGGACCGCCGAGGAACTGGGCCGGGCGTTCCCCGGCGTGCCGGTGCGGACCTCCGGGCGGGAGGAGGTGCTGGCGAGCGTGCCGGGCGGGGCCGGGCTGGTGATCGCCACCCCGGGCGCCGAGCCGGTCGCCGAGGGCGGATACGGCGCGGTGCTGCTGCTCGACTCGTGGGCGCTGCTGACCCGGGCCGACCTGCGGGCCGGCGAGGAGGCGCTGCGGCGGTGGATGGCCGCCGCCGCGCTGGCCCGGCCCGGTACGGCAGGCGGCCGGGTGGTGGTGGTCGCGGACGGCGCGCTGGCCCCGGTGCAGGCGCTGCTGCGCTGGGACTCCGCCTGGTTCGCGGCCCGGGAACTGGCCGAGCGGCGCGAGCTGGGCTTCCCCCCGGCGGTCCGGATGGCGAGCGTCACCGGCGCGGCCGAGGCGGTGGCCGACCTGCTCGCCGGCGCCCGGCTGCCGGGCGACGCCGAGGTGCTCGGCCCGGTGCCGGCCGACGAGGGCCGGGAGCGGATGCTGGTCCGCGTGCCCCGGTCCCGGGCCGCCGCGATGGCCGAGGCGCTGCACGCCGCCGCCGGGCAGCGCAGCGCCCGCAAGGCGGCCGACCCGGTACGGCTCCAGGTCGACCCGCTCACCCTGTTCTGACCGGACGTGGCCGGTCGCGTGACAGTGCGCACGCGAACCCTCGCGCACGGTCGTGACCTGGGGTTTGCCGCACACCTGGTCCGGCAATCGAGTAGCGGGCGGTGATAGCATCGCCCGTCATGCCCAGCCGCGCGGTTTTCCCGCGCGGGACGCGGCGCGGCGGGTGCCAGAGCACGTCGGGCCGACACGGATTCGATGTCGTCAGTCAGCCGGTGAGCAGGGGTGGACCAGTCGTGACCGTTCGTCAGTCGATCGTCTTCAACGGTGACCTCGGCAGTGGCAAGAGCACCGTCTCGGTCGAGATCGCCAAGCGGCTCGGGCTTCGCCGGGTCAGCGTCGGCGACCTGTACCGCCAGATGGCCCAGGAGCGGCAGATGACCGCCCTCCAGCTCAACCTGCACGCCGAGCTGGACCAGGCCGTCGACGGGTACGTCGACCAGCTCCAGCGTGACATCGCCGCCTCCGGTGAGTCCCTGGTCATGGACTCCCGGCTGGCCTGGCACTTCTTCACCGACGCGCTCAAGGTGCACATGATCACCGAGCCGACCGAGGCGGCCCGGCGCGTGCTGGCCCGCCCGTCCGGCCCGGCCGAGAGCTACACCTCGCTGGAGGAGGCGCGCGCCAAGCTGCGCGAGCGCAGCGAGAGCGAACGCGGCCGGTTCATCGTCCGGTACGGCGTCGACAAGGCCCGCCTGCGCAACTACGACCTGGTCTGCGACACCACCCGGGCCGACCCGGAGCAGGTCATCCAGCACGTCATCGACGTCTACGAGGGTCGCCTCGGCGCGGACGTGCTGCGCGCCGGCCGGCCACTGCTGCTGCTCGACCCGAACCGGGTGTACCCCACCGAGGACGTGTCGACGCTGCGCGGTCTCTGGGACGCCGACGCCGCCGCCGAGACGGCCGGCAGCGAGGGCGAGCCGGAGCCGCTGAGCATCGGCTACACCGGCGAGTACTTCTTCGTCGTCGACGGGCACCGGCGGCTCAGCGCGGCGGTGCGCGCCGGCCTGCCGATGGTCGCGGCCCGCCTGGTCGCCGAGGTGGACGAGCCGGTGGTCGGCGGGATCAGCGCCGTCGACTTCTTCACCGCGCAGGCCCGCCCGGGGCTGATCCACGACTGGGAGGACGCGCACGGCATCACGCTGCCGCTGCCGGAGCACGCGCTGCTCGGCGGCGGCCCGGTGCTCGCCGGGGAGCCGGGCGCCGGCGTCTGACCGCCGGGGACACCGCCACCTCGCCGGTGAGGGTTCACCCGATCCGGCGGGCCGGAGCATGATGAAGGCCTCCGATGCCTGGGGAGGCGGAATCGTGGATCCGACCGACGCGCTCGCGCTGCTGATGTCCCCCGAGGGTCGTCTCGACCCCTATCCGACGTACGAGCGGCTGCGCGCGCACGGCCCGGTGGTCCAGGCCGGGCCGGTCTTCTACGTGGTCACCGGCTACGCGGAGGCGGACGCGATCCTGCGCGACTCGCGCTTCGGTGTGATGGACGACGCGTTGCGCGACCAGTTCATGCCGGGCTGGCGGGAGAGCCCGGCGGTGCTGTCGATCTCGCGGTCGATGCTGCGCACCAACCCGCCCGACCACAGCCGGATGCGGCGGCTGGCCGCTGGCGCGTTCACCCCGCGCCGGATCGCCGCGATGCGCGACGTGGTGCGGGCGCAGGCCGACGAGCTGGTCGACGCGATGCCCGCCGCCGACAGGGGGCCGGTCGACTTCATGGCCGCGTTCGCGTACCCGCTGCCGGTCGGCGTGATCTGCGCGCTGCTCGGCGTACCGGCGGCGGACCGGCCGCTGTTCCGGCGCTGGGCCACCGACCTGACCGGCGTGCTCGAACCGGAGATCACCGCCGACGAGCTGGCCGTGGCCGACCGGGGCGCGACCGAGCTGCGGGACTACTTCACCGAGCTGGTGGCGGCGCGCCGCCGGGCGCCGGCCGACGACCTCACCACCGCGCTGGTCCAGGCCCACGACGGCGGCGACCGGCTCTCCGGCGACGAGCTGCTGGCCAACCTGATCGTGCTGCTGGTGGCCGGCTTCGAGACCACCACCAACCTGCTCGGCAACGGCCTGGTGGCGCTGCTGGAGCATCCACGCGCCGCGGCGGCGCTGCGCGAGCGGCCCGATCTCGCGCCCGCCTACGTCGACGAGCTCCTGCGCTACGACTCGCCGGTGCAGCTCACCTCGCGGATGAGCACCGCGCCGTCCCGGTACGGCGACGTCGACCTGCCGCCGGAGAGCTGGGTCATCGTGCTGCTCGGCGCGGCCAACCGTGATCCCCGCCGCTATCCGGATCCGGCCCGCTTCGACCCGTGGCGGGCACAGATCGCGCCGCTCTCTTTCGGTGCCGGGCCGCACTACTGCCTCGGCGCGGCGCTGGCCCGGCTGGAGGCGCAGGTGGCGTTCCCGCTGCTGCTGCGCCGGCTGCCCGGGCTGGCCGTGGCGGGCCGGCCCGAGCGGCGGGTCCGGCTCACCCTGCGTGGTCACGCCACGCTGCCGGTGACAGTGGGCCGGGAGGCGGCCCCGGTCACCGTTCCCGGTACGCGACCCGGGGCGGCCGGGCCGACTCCGTAGACTGGACGCGCATCGTTCGACCCAGACAAGGAGCCACGCCGAGTGACCGTCCAGCCCATCCGTCTGTTCGGCGATCCGGTGCTGCGCACGCCGGCCGACCCGGTCGTCGACTTCGACGCCGAGCTGCGCAAGCTGATCGCCGACCTGACCGACACGATGCGCGAGCAGAGCGGCGCCGGCCTGGCCGCGCCGCAGCTCGGGGTGGGCCTGCGGGTGTTCACCTTCGACGTCGACGACGTCCTCGGCCACCTGGTCAACCCGGTGCTGGAGTTCCCCGACGAGGAGGAGCAGGACGGTCCGGAGGGCTGCCTGTCCATCCCCGGGCTCTACTTCGACACCAAGCGCCGGCAGAACGTGATCGCCAAGGGCTTCAACGGCTACGGCGACCCGCTGCAGATCGTCGGCACCGGCCTGATGGCCCGCTGCGTGCAGCACGAGACCGACCACCTCGACGGCGTGCTCTTCGTCGACCGGCTCGACCCGGCCGGCCGCAAGGAGGCCATGAAGGCGATCCGCCAGGCCGACTGGTACGACCAGGCCGCCCCGCCCACCGTGAAGCTCAGCCCGCACGCCGCCGGCAACCCGTTCGGCCTGGGGCGGTGACCCGGATGCGCCTGGTCTTCGCCGGCACGCCGGCCGTCGCCGTACCCGCCCTGGACGCGATCGCCGCCTCCGGGCACGAGCTGCTCGCCGTGGTCACCCGCCCCGACGCCCCGGCCGGGCGGGGCCGGGGACTGGTCCGCTCGCCGGTCGGCGCGTGGGCCGACGCGCACGGCGTCGAGGTGCTCACCCCGGCCCGTCCGCGCGAGCCGGAGTTCCTCGACCGGCTGCGCGAGCTGGCGCCGGACTGCGTACCGGTGGTCGCCTACGGCGCGCTCGTGCCGCCGGTGGCGCTGGAGATCCCCCGCCACGGCTGGATCAACCTGCACTTCTCGCTGCTGCCCGCCTGGCGCGGCGCCGCGCCGGTGCAGCACGCCGTGCTGCACGGCGACGAGCTGACCGGAGCCAGCGTCTTCGAGCTGGAGGAGGGGCTGGACACCGGCCCTGTCTACGGCACCGTCACCGACGAGATCCGGCCCGCCGACACCTCCGGTGACCTGCTGGAACGGCTCGCGCACTCCGGCGCCGGGCTGCTTGTCGCGGTGCTCGACGCGATCGGCGCCGGCACCGCCCGGGCCGTGCCGCAGCCGGCCGACGGCGTCTCGCTCGCCCCGAAGCTGACGGTGGAGGCCGCCCGGGTCCGCTGGGGCGATCCCGCGTTCGCGGTGGACCGGCGCATCCGCGCCTGCACGCCCGCGCCCGGCCCGTGGACCACGTTCCGCGACGACCGGGTCAAGCTCGGCCCGGTCACCCCGCTGGCCGACGGCCCGGAGCTGAAGCCGGGGGAACTGCACGTGGAGAAGTCCGGTGTGCTCGTCGGCACCGCCACCACGCCGGTGCGCCTCGGCGAGGTGCGCGCCGCCGGCAAGAAGGCCATGCCCGCCGGCGACTGGGCGCGCGGCGCCCGGGTCACCGCCGGCGAGGTGTTCGCGTGACGGGGCCGTCGCGCCCGGACCGCCCCGTCGAGGGCGAGCGTCCCCGGGGGTACGCGCGTGAGCACGCCGACCGGCCCGGCGCCGACCGGCGCGGCGACCGTGAGCGCGGCGCCCGGCAGCGTGCCGACCGGCCCGCCGCGGACCGGCGCGCCGGCGACCGTTCCGGCGGGGACCGGTTCGGTGGGGACCGGCGCGGCGGGCGTCCGGCCCGTCCGGCAGTCGACCTGCCCCGGCAGATCGCGTACGAGGCGGTCGCGGCGGTCCACCGCGACGACGCGTACGCCAACCTGGTGCTCCCGGCGATGCTGCGCGAGGCCGGGCTGACCGGCCGGGACGCCGCGTTCGCCACCGAGCTGACCTACGGCACGCTGCGGCACACCGGCACGCTCGACGCGATCGTCACCGACGCGGCCGGGCGGGACGTGCAGCGCATCGACCCGCCGGTGCGCGACGCGCTGCGGCTCGGGGCGTACCAGATCCTGCACACCCGGGTGCCCGCGCACGCCGCGGTGTCCTCCACGGTGGACCTGGTCCGGTCGGTGGGGCCGGGCGCCACCGGGTTCGCCAACGCGGTGCTGCGGGAGATCACCAGCCGGGACGCCGACGCCTGGGTGGCGAAGCTCGCTCCGGCGCAGGAGACCGACCCGATCGGGCACCTCGCGCTGGCGTACAGCCATCCGCAGTGGATCGTGCGGTCGTTCGCCGAGGCGCTCGGCGGCGACATGGGCGAGACGACCCGGCTGCTCATCGAGGACAACGAGCGGCCGCCGGTGCACCTGTGTGCCCGGCCGGGCCTGGCCGATCCGGTGGCGCTGGCCGACGAGGTGGGCGGCGCACCCGGCGCGTTCTCGCCGTACGCGGTCTACCTGCCCGGCGGTGCGCCGGGTGACCTGCCGGCGGTGGCCGACGGCCGCGCGCACGTGCAGGACGAGGGTTCCCAGCTGGTGGCGGACGCGCTGACCGCGGCGCCGCTGGACGGCCCGGACGGCCGCTGGCTGGACCTGTGCGCCGGTCCGGGCGGCAAGTCCGGTCTGCTCGGCGCGCTCGCCGCGATCCGTGGCGCCCGGCTGACGGCGGTCGAGGTGGCCGAGCACCGGGCGCGGCTGGTCGCACAGGCCACCCGTGGACTGCCGGTGACGGTGCTGCACACCGACGGGCGCAGCGTGGGCAGCGATCCGAAGCTGCCGGAGGAACACTTCGACAGGGTGCTCGTGGACGCGCCGTGCACCGGGCTGGGCGCGCTGCGCCGCCGCCCGGAGTCGCGGTGGCGCCGCCAGCCGTCGGACCTGCCGCCGCTGACCCGGTTGCAGCGGGAACTGCTCACCGCCGGGCTACGGGCGGCCCGGCCGGGTGGCCTGGTCGCGTACGTGACCTGCTCGCCGCACGTGGTGGAGACGCACGTGACGGTGACCGAGGCGGCCCGGCGGTGCGGTTTCGGTGTCGACTTCGTCGACGCGCGGCCGCTGCTGCCGGCCGGGATGCCGGGCCTGGGTGACGGCCCCACCGTGCAGCTGTGGCCGCACCGCCACGGCACCGACGCCATGTTCCTGGCGGTCCTCCGCCGGGTCTGATCCACCTCCCCCTCGCAGTCGATCAAGGAGTTCGTGTCCCCGGGGCCGCCGTGCCCGGACACGAACTCCTTGATCGTCGTGGGAGAAATGGGGAGGGATGGAGCGTGTGCGGCATCCCGGTGGGGGGAGGGGGCCGGTGGGATGTGACAGCCCGTTGACTGTTCGATCGATGCATGTAACTGTTTCGACCACCGGTCCCGGCACCCCCGCCCGCCGAACCCCCACGAGGAGTCTCCATGAGACGCAGAACGCCGACCACGAGCCTCGCGCTCGCCCTCGTCGCCACCCTGACGACGGCGAGCCTGGCCGGCACCGCCTCCGCCGCCCCCGCTCCGGCCGCCGCCCCCGCCCCGGCCGTCGCCGCACTCGCCGCGCCGGACGTCTCCCTCAGCAACATCCAGACCCACCTCACCCAGTTCAACTCCATCGCCACCAGCAACGGGGGCAACCGGCGCTCCGGCTCGGCCGGCTACACGGCGTCGGTCAACTACGTCAAGGGCAAGCTCCAGGCCGCCGGCTACACGGTCACCGAGCAGAACTGCTCCACCTGCACCTACCCGGGCAACAACCTGATCGCCGAGTGGCCGCAGGGCCCCTCGGACCAGGTCGTCATGTTCGGCGCCCACCTTGACGGCGTCGCCGCCGGCCCCGGCATCAACGACAACGCCTCCGGCTCGTCGGTGCTGCTCGAGAACGCGCTGGTGCTGGCCGCGCAGAACCCGACCATGACCAAGCGGGTCCGGTTCGCCTGGTGGAACGGCGAGGAGCAGGGCCTGCAGGGCTCCAAGCACTACGTCAACCAGCTCAGCTCCACCCAGCGCGGCTACATCAAGGGCTACTACAACTTCGACATGGTGGGCTCGCCCAACGGCGGCTACTTCATCAACCGGATCACCTCCGCCACCGCCGCGCCGCTGAAGGCGTACTGGGACTCGTTCGGCATCTCGCCGGAGGAGAACACCGAGGGCCAGGGCCGCTCCGACGACTACTCGTTCGCCAACGCCGGCATCCAGACCTCCGGCTACGCGGCGGGCGCCAGCTACACCAAGACCTCGGCGCAGGCCAGCAAGTGGGGCGGCACCGCGGGCGCGGCGTACGACGGGTGCTACCACCGCTCCTGCGACAACACCAGCAACATCAACACGACCATCCTGAACCGGGCCGCGGACGGCGTCGCGTACACGATCTGGCAGCTCGCGGTCGGCGGCGGCACGCCGACAAACGACTTCTCCGTCTCGGTGAGCCCCACCTCCGGCAGCGTCGCCCGGGGCGGCTCCACCACCGCCACCGTCAGCACCGCCACCACCGCCGGCAGCGCGCAGACCGTGGCGCTGTCCGCCAGCGGCGCCCCGAGCGGCGTCTCGGTGAGCTTCAGCCCGTCCTCGGTCACCTCGGGCGGCTCGGCCACCATGACCGTCACCGCCTCGTCGACGGCCACCACCGGCACGTTCACGCTCACCGTGACCGGCACCGGCTCGGCCACCCGCACCGCGAGCTACACGCTCACCGTGACCGGCGGCAGCGGCGGCTGCACCGGCGGGCAGCTCATCGGCAACAGCAGCTTCGAGTCCGGCACCACGCCGTGGACGGCCAGCTCCGGCGTGATCACCAACAGCTCCAGCCAGGCGGCCCGCACCGGGTCGTACAAGGCGTGGATGAACGGGTACGGCTCCTCGCGTACCGACACGCTGTCCCAGTCGGTCACGCTGCCGTCCGGGTGCAGCAGCTACACGTTCTCGTTCTGGCTGCACATCGACTCGGCCGAGACGACCACCTCGACCGCGTACGACAAGCTCACCGTGCAGGTCGGTTCGACCACGCTGGCCACGTACTCGAACCTGAACAAGGCCACCGGCTACACCCAGCGCACCTTCAACCTGGCCGCGTACGCCGGTCAGACGGTCACGCTGAAGTGGACCGGGGTCGAGGACTCCTCGCTGCAGACCAGCTTCGTCGTCGACGACGTGACGCTGCAGGTCGGCTGAGCGGTACCGGGCGGGGTGGGCGCCGGCCCGCCCCGCCCGGTTCTCAGTTGATCGGCAGCGCCTTGGCGCCCGCGCCCTTGACCGAGCGGGTCAGCGACCGTCCGGAGACCCACAGGAAGCACTGCACGCCCCGGTCGCCGTCGCGCCACTGCTCCTCGTACGGGTGGTAGATGATGGTCCCGGCCCGGTACTGCATGTTGCCGTCGTTCGGCAGCCCGGCGTACTTGGCGATCAGGCTGCGGCAGGCCTTGTGCGCGCGCAGCGGCGTGCGGTCGAACTCCGCGTAGCTGATGTCCGGCGCCTGGTAGACGCCGACGAACTCGGCGTGGTGCTTGCTGGTGCAGGCCACCGGCCGCATCGACTGCACCTCGTCCTTGCTCAGCTTCGGGTTGAAGCAGCCGAGCGCGAGCTTCGAGCCGGGCTTCAACGCCCCCCGCAGGCTGCCGGTGCGCTGGGACACGGCACCCTCGTCCAGGTCGCTGATCTCGGCCACGTCGCAGCGGTACCAGCGGGCCCCGCCGGACCACGCGAGCGCCGACGGGAAGACCACCGCCAGGCGCAGCCGCCCGGAGCGCCAGTCCGCGCCGACGGCGCGGGTGACCTGGCGGGCGCACTCGGCGTGCGCGGCACGCATCCCCGCCGATCCGGTACGCGGCGGCGCGGAACGCTCCGCCTCCGCGCCGGTCATCGTGCCGACGTGCAGCGTCTCGGTGCGGTGCGGGGTGGCGCAGTCGACCGGCTGGTAGCCGCTGAGGTAGCCGACGTCGGCGACGGTGGGATGACAGGCGCCGGACTGCGGCACGAACCCGACCGGAGCGGCGAACGCGGGCCAGTCGTCGACCAGGTCCCGGTCCACTCCGGCCGGCGCGGCACAGCCGCCGAGCGCCAGCACCAGCGCCGCGCCCACGGTGACCGCCACCCGCCATCGCCGCATCCCGACCGACCTCCCCCGCGCATCCGGCGCCGTCCGGTCACCCGGTACGCCTCGGCGGTGGAGCATACGGCAGCCGATCAGGTGACCGGGAGTCCCTCGGGGCCGGCGCCGCGCACCGATCGGTTCAGCTTGCGGTCGTCACTCCACAGGAAACAGCGCACGCCCCGGTCGCCCTCCTCCCACTCCCGCTGCGACGGCGGGTAGAAGATGGACCCGGCCCGGTACGGCAGTTCGGCGTTGTCCGGCACCTCGGCGAACGCGGCGATGAGCGTCATGCAGCGCCGGTGCGTGGCGGGCGCGCCCTTGGTGAACTCCGCCCAGCTCATGTCGCGTTCCTCGTACACGCCGACGAACTCCGCGCGGTGCGGTTCGGTGCACAGCACCGGGGCCATGTAGTTGAGGTTCTGGCCGATCAGCTTCGGGTCGAAGCACCTGTGCACCAGCGGGTTGTCGCCGACGAGCGCGCCGCGCAGGCTGCCGACCCGGTTGACCGGGCGGGTGTTGTCGATGCTGTCGGTCTCGGCCAGGTCGCAGCGGAACCAGCGGGCACCGGACGTCCAGGCGGTGACGGTGGGCAGCGCGATGTTCAGCGTCAGCCGGGCGGCCCGCCAGTCCCCGCCGATCATCTCCCGGGCCCGCTGGTCGCACTCGGCGCGCGCGGTCCGCAGCGCCGGTGAGCCCGGTTCCGGGCGTACGCCCTGCGCCGCCGGCCCGCTGAACCGGCCGACGTGCACGGTCTCGGCCAGGTGGCTGCCCGCGCAGTTGACCGTCTCGTAGGTGGCGGCGGCCACCACGGTGCTCAGCCGGGGCAGGCAGGCCTCGGTCGCCGGGACGAACAGCTGCGGCACCGGCAGCGCCGCCCAGTCGTCGATCAGGTCGCCGTCGGCCCGATGCACCTGAGCGCAACCCGCGAGCACCGCAGTCGCGGCGCCGGCCAGCGCGAGCACGTGGAGCCACCGTCGCATCGTCCGCCCCTTCCGGGAGAGATGACAGCCGGTCGTCATAGGCCCGACCGGCGTCCCCCGCGCCCGGGCGTGCAGCATACGTGACCGTCCCTGTAGGAGTTTCGTCATCTTTCAATCGATCGGCCAGTCACCGGCGACTATTCGTGCCGATTTTCTCCCCGGACGGCCGGATGGTGCACCACGGGTGACGGAAGGATCACCGCTGGTCGCTCCGGGAGCCGTGCCGCTACCTCCGGATCACCGCGTTCGTACACTGGCCCCGTGACCGTACCGCCGCCGATCGTCGCGCCCAGCATCCTGGCCGCCGATTTCGCCCGCCTCGCCGACGAGGTCCGTGCCGTGGAGCCCGCCGCCGACTGGCTGCACGTCGACGTCATGGACAACCACTTCGTACCCAACCTGACCATCGGGCTGCCGGTGGTGCAGAGCCTGCGCGCCGTCACCGGGATCCCGTTCGACGTGCACCTGATGATCGAGGATCCGCGGCGCTGGGCGCCCGGGTACGCCGACGCCGGGGCGTACAACGTCACGTTCCACGCCGAGGCGTGCGACGACCCGGTGGCGCTGGCGAAGGACCTGCGGTCGGCCGGGGCGAAGGCCGGGCTGGCGATCGACCGGGACACCCCGATCGAGCCGTACCTGGAGTTGCTGCCGAGCTTCGACACGCTGCTGATCATGACGATCAAGGCCGGCTTCGGCGGCCAGCGGTTCCTGCCGCAACTGCTGGACAAGGTGCGCGCAGCCCGCCGGCACGTCGACAGCGGGCACCTGGAGCTGCGCATCGAGGTCGACGGCGGCATCGCCGCGGACACCATCGAGCAGGCCGCCGCGGCCGGTGCCGACGCGTTCGTCGCGGGCACCGCCGTCTACGGCGCCGACGATCCCGCGGAGGCGGTGCGCCGCCTGCGGGGCCTGGCGGAACGCGCGATGACCGGGGCCTGAGATGGACCCGGCCGGCGAGCGACCCGACGTGATCCTCGTCGTCGACGACGACGAGGACATCGCCCGCTTCGTCGAGTTCAACCTGCGCCTGCACGGCTTCGAGGTGCTGCACGCCGCCGACGGTCAGGAGGCGCTGGAGGTCATCGAGCGGCAGCGGCCCGACCTCGCCGTGGTCGACCTGATGATGCCGCGCATCGACGGGCTGGAACTGACCCGGCGGCTGCGCGCCGACCCGATGACCTCGGCCCTCCCGGTGATCATGCTGACCGCCAAGGGGATGACCCAGGACAAGGTCAACGGGCTCAGCGTCGGCGCGGACGACTACCTGGTCAAGCCGTTCGACACGCTGGAACTGGTGGCGCGGGTCAACTCCACGCTGCGGCGCAACAAGGAGTTCCGGGAGGTCTCGCCGCTGACCGGGCTGCCCGGCAACAGCCGGATCCGGCGGGAGATCAGCGACCGGGTCCGCAACGGCGTCGACTACGCCGTCGGCTACATCGACATCGACCGGTTCAAGAGCGTCAACGACCGGTACGGCTTCGTGCGCGGCGACGAGTTCATCTCGGCCCTGGCCCGCAGCCTGCACCGGGCGGTGGTGTCGATCGGGATGCCGCCGGCGTTCCTCGGCCACGTCGGCGGCGACGACTTCGTCATCGTCTGCGCCCCCAGCCAGGTCCGGCCGCTGACCAGCCGGGCCGTCGTCGACTTCGAGAAGGCCGCCGACGCGCTCTACGACGCCACCGACCGGGAACGCGGCTTCGTCGAGCTGAAGGACCGGCGCGGCAACATCCGCCGCGCCGCGCTGGTGACGCTCTCCATCGGCGTGTCGCTGTCCGATTCCGGCAAGCGGTTCACCGACCCGCTGGAGGCGATCGCGGTGGCCTCGGAGATGAAGACGGTGGCCAAGAGCCAGCCCGGCTCGTACGTGGCGGTGGACCGACGGCGCGGCGTCACCTGAGGCGGTCCTGTGAGGTAGCTCGCCTCTGTGGCGCGCGCCCGGGCGGAACGTGTAAGACTTCCCGTATACCCACCACGCGCTGGCGGGGCTCGGTGAAATTCCGAACCGGCGGTGATCCACGGTCCGACCGTGGTAAGCCCGCGACCCGGACGGCTTCGGCCGGACGGTGGACCTGGTGAGAATCCGGGGCCGACGGTTGGGGTGCGGCTCGTCCGCCCCCAGAAAGTCCGGATGGGAGACAGCGCGCGGAACGGGGGAGGCCCCTGCCGGCCGCTGAGCACCCTCAGCCGCCGCGTGGGCTCCCCGGGGTCGGCGTCGCCGTCCCCGGGTTCCCGCCGCCGCGTGTCCGCGGCTTTCCTGCCGCTGCTCCCGAACCGCCCGCGCGCGACCGGCGAGCGGGAGGACAGGCGGCCATGGCGAGCGTCTCCGTCGACGAGGCGATGCGTCGTGCCATCGAACTGGCCGCGCGCGGCCTCGGCACCACCAGCCCCAACCCGGTGGTCGGCTGCGTGCTGCTCGACACCGAGGGCGAGGTCGTCGGCGAGGGCTTCCACGCGTACGCCGGCGGCCCGCACGCGGAGATCGTCGCGCTGGCCCAGGCCGGCACACGCGCCCGCGGTGGTAC
>NZ_JBMVFV010000051.1:0-42249 GCF_049538395.1 Micromonospora sp. AB353
CCGCACGGTGTCGCGGTACCACAGCGCGCTGCGCTTGGGGGTGCGGCGCTGCGTGTCGTAGTCGACCCGGACGATGCCGAACCGCTTGTCGTAGCCGTACGCCCACTCGAAGTTGTCCAGCAGCGACCAGGCGAAGTAGCCGCGCACGTCGGCGCCTGCGGCCCGGGCCCGGGCCACCGCCCGCAGGTGCTCGGTGAGGTAGCCGACCCGGTCGTCGTCGTTCACGAACCCGTCGGCGTCCGGCTCGTCGTCGAACGCGGCGCCGTTCTCGGTGATGACCATGGGCGTGCCCGGGTAGTCGCGGTGCAGCCGCACCAGCAGGTCGGTGAAGGACTCCGGCACGATCTCCCAGTCCATCGCGGTACGCGGCAGGTCACGGCGGACCACCCGGCGTACCGGCTTGCCGTCGTCGTCGCGGTCCCGGCCCTGCTCGTCCACCCCGGAGTGCAGCTGCCCGAAGTAGTAGTTGACCCCGAGCACGTCGATCGGGGTGGCGATGACGTCGAGGTCACCGTCCTGCACGGGGATGCTCACCCCCTCGGCGGCCAGGTCCGCGATCACGTCCTGCGGGTACTCCCCGCGCAGCACCGGGTCGAGGTACAGCCGGTTGGCCAGCCCGTCGGCGGCCCGCGCCGCGTCCCGGTCCGCCGCGCTGTCGGTGGCCGGGTCGGCGGTGGACAGGTTCAGCGTCAGGCCCAGCTCGATCGGGGACCGGGCCGCCTCGCGCAGCCGCCGCGTCGCCAGCCCGTGCCCGAGCAGCAGGTGGTGCGCCGCGGCGATGCCGTCACCGAGGTTCCGCCGGCCCGGGGCGTGGTCGCCGTAGGCGTACCCGAGCATCGCCGAGCACCACGGCTCGTTGAGCGTGGTCCAGGTGCGGACCCGGTCACCGAGCGCGGCGAAGACCAGCTCCGCGTAGTCGGCGAACCGGTACGCGGTGTCCCGGTTCGGCCAGCCGCCCGCGTCCTCCAGCTCCTGCGGCAGGTCCCAGTGGTAGAGCGTCACCCACGGCTCGACGCCCCGGCCGAGCAGCTCGTCCACCAGCCGGTCGTAGAAGGCCAGCCCGGCCACGTTCGCCGGACCGCGCCCGCCCGGCTGCACCCGGGGCCAGGCCACCGAGAACCGGTACGTGTCCAGTCCCAGGTCCGCGATGAGCGCGACGTCCTGCGGCATCCGGTGGTAGTGGTCGCACGCCACGTCGCCGTTGTCGCCGTTCGCCACCGCGCCCGGCACCCGGCAGAACGTGTCCCAGATGGACGGGGCGCGGCCGTCGGAGGCCACCGCGCCCTCGATCTGGTACGACGACGTCGCCACCCCCCACCGGAAGGTCGGCGGCAGCGTGTCGATCGGGTCCGCGCCGGCGACCGACGACGGGCGGGTGAGATCGGTGTCCATGGTTCTCCTCGCGGGTAGCGGGTGGTGGTGTCGGGCGGGTCAGCGGGACAGGGGCGCGACGGCCGGGTGCAGCCGGCACGCGACGGCCCGCGCCGGGTCGTCGACGCGCGGTGCACCGAGCACCGGCACCTGCTCGTCGCACCCGTCGAACGCCTTCGGGCAGCGGGGATGGAACGCGCAGCCGGACGGCATGGCGCGCAGGTCCGGCGGGGAGCCGGGGATGCCGGTCAGTTCGCGGCGCGGTCCGTGCAGCGCCGGGAACGAGTGCAGCAACCCCTCGGTGTACGGGTGCAGCGGTTCGGCGTACAGCCGGGCGGCGGGCGCCTCCTCGACGATCCGCCCGCCGTACATGATCGCGATCCGGTCGGAGAACTCGACCAGCAGCGACAGGTCGTGGGTGATGAACAGGACCGCGAAGCCGAGGCGTTCGCGCAGCTCGGCGAGCTGGCCGAGGATCTGCCGCTGCATCACCACGTCCAGCGCGGTGGTCGGCTCGTCCATGATGACCACCTGCGGTTCCAGCGCCAGCGCCATCGCGATCATGACCCGTTGCCGCATGCCGCCGGAGAGCTGGTGCGGGTAGCTGTCCAGCCGGTCGGCGGAGATGCCGACCAGGCGCAGCAGATCCTTGGCCCGGGCCGACCGGCTCGCCGCCGTGCTCTTCGGCTCGTGTGCCCGGATCACGTCGAGCAGCTGGGTGGAGACCCGGTGCACCGGGTTCAGCGAGTTCATCGCGCCCTGGAACACGATCGACGTCTCCGCCCAGCGGAACTCGCGCAGCTTCGCCGGGCTGAGCGTGAGCACGTCGACCGGCGGGCCGTCGGCCGGGTGGTAGATCACCTGGCCGCCGCTGACCACGCCGGGCGGGGGCAGCAGCCGGGTCAGCCCGTACGCGAGCGTGGACTTGCCGCTGCCGCTCTCCCCGGCCAGGCCGAGCACCTCGCCGCGGTGCAGCGTCAGGTCGACGTCGCGGACCGCGCGGACCGCGTCCGCGCCGACGCCGTAGTCGACGCACAGCCCGCGGATCTCCAGCACCTGGTCGCTCATGAGGTCGCGTCCTCTCGGGTGGGGTCCGCCGGCCGCTGCATCGGGACCGGTGCCGGGTTCGGCGCGAGCACCGGGGTGAAGCCGACGCGCATCGCGACGACGCGGCCGTCGGCGGTACGGATGCGGGTCCGGCCGCCGGTGCGCAGCCGGGGGCTGACGAACTCGTCGATGCCGAAGTTGATCAGCGCGAGCGCGGTGCCGAGCAGCGCGATGGCCAGCCCGGCCGGCACGAACCACCACCAGGCGCCCTGCGCCAGGGCCTGCTGTCCCTGGGCCCAGAACAGGATGGTGCCCCAGTTCCACGACGTCATCGACGAGATGCCGATGAACGCCAGGGTGATCTCCGACATCACCGCGAAGATGACGGTGCCGACGAACCCGGAGGCGATGATCGCGGTCAGGTTGGGCAGGATCTCGAAACCGATGATCCGCCAGGTCCGCTCGCCGGTGGCGCGGGCGGCCTCGACGTAGTCGCGGCGGCGCAACGACAGCGTCTGGGCACGCAGCACCCGCGCGCCCCACGCCCACGAGGTGAGGCCGATGATGAGCGCCACGAGCATGTCGCCGGCCTGGTCGACCAGGGACGTGACGATGATGATCAGCGGCAGCGCCGGGATCACCAGGAACACGTTCGACACCGCCGACAGGCCCTCGTCGGCCGCGCCGCCCAGGTAGCCGGAGGTCACGCCGATGAGGATGGACAGGATCGTGGCGAGCACGCCGGCGATCAGGCCCACCACCATCACGCTGCGCGCGCCGACCAGGATCTGACTGAAGATGTCCTGCCCGAGGTGGGTGGTGCCGAACCAGTGCCGGGCCGAGGGCGCCTGGAGCACGTCGGCGCTGCGCGCGTCCGGGTCGTACGGCGCGATCCACGGCCCGATCACCGCCAGGAGCACGTACACCCCGAGGACGCTGAGGCCGGTCGCGGCCTTGGCGTTGGCGACGAAGCGGAACCGGCGGCGGCGGGCCCGGGCCGACGGCTGCGCCATCGCTCCCTGGCAGGGGATGACCTGCTCGATGCTGGACGGGGAGAGTGTCATCGCTCAGCTCTTTCGGGTCCGCGGGTCGAGGAGCAGGTACGCCACGTCGGCGAGCAGGTTCGCCACCAGCACCGAGATCGTGATGATCAGGAAGATGCCCTGCATCAGCGGATAGTCCTTCGCGCCGACGGCCTGGAAGAGCTGGAACCCCAGCCCCGGGTACGAGAAGACGATCTCCACGAGCAGCGTGCCGCCGACGATGAAACCGAGCGACAGCGCGAACCCGGACACGTTCGGCAGCAGCGCGTTGCGGGCGGCGTAGCTGAGCGCCACCCGGCGCTCGGAAAGCCCCTTGGCGTGCGCCACGGTGATGTAGTCCTCGCTGGCGACGGTGACCATCATGTTGCGCATGCTGAGGATCCAGCCGCTCATCGACGAGACCAGGATGGTCGCCGCGGGCAGGATGCTGTGCTGGATCGCGCTCGGCACGAAGTACGCGTCGAACGCCGGCACCAGGCCCGGCTCGTAGCCGCCGGAGGAGGGGAAGAAGCTGCCCGGCCCGGCGAACAGCGCGATCGCGACCAGGCCGAGCCAGAAGTACGGGATCGAGGACAGGAACGTGGTGGCCGGCAGCAGCCCGTCGATCCACGAACCGCGCCGCCAGCCCGCGCCGACGCCGAGCGCGGTGCCGAGCAGGAAGCTGACGATCGTGGTGACGCCGACCAGGCCGACCGTCCACGGCAGGCTGTCGCCGATCACCTGCGACACCGGGGCCGGGAAGAACGTGAACGACAGTCCCAGGTCGCCGTGCAGGAGCTGCCCCCAGTAGGCGACGTACTGCTCCCACAGCGAGCGGTCGGAGTCCAGCCCGAACAGCACCCGCAGCGACGCGATCGCGTCGGCGCTGATCCGGCCCTGGTTACGGGAGATCAGCGACTGGACGGGGTCGCCGGGCACCATCCGCGGGATGAAGAAGTTGAGCGTGATCGCCGCCCAGGCGGTGAACAGGTAGAAGGCCACGCGTTGCAGCAGGAACCTCACCGGGCCGCCTCCGTTCCGGCCTTCTGCGTCGCGACGGTCTCGGCGTCGAACAGCCAGCACGCGGCCCAGTGCCCGGGCGCGTCGTCGACCGGGATCGGCGGCGGCAGGTCGGTGGCGCAGCGCGGCATGGCCGCGGGGCAGCGCGGGTGGAACCGGCAGCCGGCCGGCGGGCGGATCAGGCTGGGCGGCTCGCCGTGGCCCCGCTCGCCCGCCGCCGCGCCGTCGCCGCCCGCGCCGGTGATCCGCTCCGGGTCCGGCGCCGATTCGATGAGCAACCGGGTGTACGGGTGGGCCGGGCGCTGGGTGACCGTCTCGCTGTCGCCGCCCTCGACCATCCGCCCGGCGTACATGACGATCGTCTCGTCGGCGAAGTAGCGGGCCGAGGCGATGTCGTGGGTGATGTAGAGGACGGCCAGGTCGAGCCGGTCCTTGAGGTCCTGGAGCAGGTTGAGCACGCCGAGGCGGATCGACACGTCGAGCATCGACACCGGCTCGTCGGCGAGCAGCACCTCCGGGTCGGCGCCGAGCGCCCGCGCGATAGCGACGCGCTGGCGCTGCCCGCCGGACAGCTCGTGCGGGAACGCGTCGAGGTAGCGCTCCGGCGGGGTGAGCGCGACCCGGGTCAGCAGGTCGGCGAGCGCCTTCTCCAGCCCGTCCGGCCCGGTCCCGGCGTTGCCGTGGATGCGCAGCGACCGGGTCAGGTGGTAGCGGACCGTGTGCACCGGGTTCAGGGACGCGAACGGGTCCTGCAGGATCAGCTGCACCCGGCGCACGTACGCCCGGAACCGCCGCCCGCCGCGTACCCGGGTCGAGCGGCCGTGCAGCCGGATGTCGCCGGCGGTGCGCGGGTAGAGCTGGGCCAGCAGCCGGGCGACTGTGGACTTGCCGGAGCCGGACTCGCCGACGAGCGCTGTCACCCGGCCACGGCGCAGCGCGATCGATACGTCGTCGACGGCGTGCACCACCGCCGGGGTGCGGGAGAGGAGGTCACGCAGCCGCCGGCGGACGGGGAAGTGCTTGGTCAGGCCGACGGCCTCCAGCACCACCTCGTCGGCCGGCGCCGGTGCGCTCTCGGTCAACGTCATGCCGCATTCCTGTCTCAGGGTTGCCGAAGAGAGGGGCGGGCGCCGCCGGCCCGGCCGGGGGATCGTGGCCGGGCCGGCGGCGCCGGGTCAGCCGGCGGCCGGCTTGAGGTGCAGCACCACGTCCACCGCGTTGGGCTGGGTGGGCTGGAGCGCGCCGTACGGGTTCGCGTCGTCCGGCCAGCCGGTCCAGTTCTTCGTGCTGTACGCGCCGCCGATGTTGTCCGCGCCGACCGGGATCATCGGCACCTGCTCGACGAAGATCTTCTGCAGGGTGGCCATGGCCGTGGTGCGGGTGGCGTCGTCGGTGGCGTTGGCGTACGACACCAGTGCGTCGGTGGCCTCCTTGCTCTGGAACCGGCCGAAGTTGCCCGCCGGGGAGGCGGTGCCGATCGGCTTGAGCACGCGGCCGTCCATGATGGTCCGGTAGATGTCGTACGGCGTGGCGCCGGACTCGGTCCACCGGAACGTGGCCTCGAAGTTGCCCTGCTCGACGTTGCGGAACCAGGCGTCCTGGTTGGCCTTGTCGATGGTGGCCGCGATGCCGATCTTCGCCAGGTTGCCCTTCACGATCTCCAGGCTGGTCTGGTAGTCGGACCAGCCGGCCGGGTCGGTGAGCCGGATGGTGACCGGCTTGCCGCTCTTGTCCTTGAGCGTGGTGCCGTCGAGCTTGTAGCCGGCGCCGGTGAGCAGCGCCTTGGCGCCCTCGACGTCGACCTTGTGCTCCTGGCCCCTGTACTCGGGCGCGATGAACGAGTCACCGGCCGGGCTGGGCAGGCCGGTGACGCTCTTGACCTCGGGGTGGAAGTAGCCGGCCTCGGCGGTGGTGAAGATGTCCGCCCGGTCGATCACCATGTTCATGGCCTTGCGCAGCGCCGGGTCGTCGAACGGCTTCTTCGTGGTGTTCACGTAGAGGCCGTGGATGCCCAGCACCGGCGGCGCCCACATCTTGTGGTTCTTCTGGTCCTTCGCCACGAACACGGTCTGGTAGTTCGGGATGAAGACGAAGCTCCACTCCGACTCGCCGTTGGCGAGCGCGGTGGTCTGCGCGCTGTTGTCGGTGTACGACGTGTACCGCAGCTCCTTGACCTTCGGCGGGTCCTGCCAGTAGCCGCTGTCGCGTACGGAGAGCGTCGTGGTCGCCGGGGTGAACGACTTCAGCGTGTACGGGCCGCTGCCGACCGGCTGCTTCACCGGGTCGGTGGCCGGGTCGGCGATCTTCTCCCAGAGGTGCTTCGGCACGATCGGCACCCGCCACAGCACCTTCTGCTGGTTGACGAACTGCGGGCTGGCCATCGAGATGGTGACCTCGTTGCCGCTGGCCACGGCGTCGGTGTACGGCACGCCCTGGTCGTTGAGGGCCGGGAACTTCTTCACCAGGTTGTAGGTGAACGCGACGTCCTCGGCGGTGACCTTCCGCCCGTCGGACCAGGTGGCGTTCTCCCGGACGGTCACCTTGACCGTCTTGTAGTCCGACGACCACTCGGCCTTGGTGGCCAGCCACGGCTTGAACGGCTCGGCCGGCTTGACCGGGTTCCACATCATCAGCGGCTCGTAGATCTGCCACCGGTAGCCGAGCGACGCGGCGGCCGAGGTGGTGAGGAACGGGTTGTTGTTCTCCGCCTGCGGGCCGTTGGGCATGCCGACGTTCAACACCGTCGCGGCCTGGCCGCTCGTCTTGTTCGCGTTCGGGCTGTCGCCGCAGGCTGCGGCGCCGGTGACCATCGCGCCGGCCAGCGCGAGGGCGAGGAGTTGCCGTCTTCTCATGGAGGTCTCCCTCGGTGGTCCCGCAGTCCTCGGGCGGGATGTGGTGGATGGAGGGTGTGCGGTGGTGCCACCGGCGGGCGGGCCCGCCGGCGTGGTCGCCGGGTTCGGCGGTGTGGGGGTCAGGTGACGCGGGCGCCCGTCGGCCCTCGCGTGTCTGTCGGGTCCGGTGCGGTCGGGTCGCTCGTGGTCGTCGAGTCGCGGGTGGTGAAGCCGGTGGGGATGACGGTCGGGGTGTCCGGCAGCGGCGTGCCGGCGAGGTGGCCGATGAGCAGGCGGGCGGCGGCCGTACCCATCTCCCGCAGCGGTTGGCGCACGGAGCTCAGCGGCGGGTGGGTGTGCCCGGCCAGCGGGAGGTCGTCGAAGCCGACCACCGCGACGTCCTGCGGGACGCGCCGCCCGGCGTCGCGCAGCGCCTGCAACGCCCCGGCCGCCGACAGGTCGTTGTGGGCGAAGACGGCGTCGAAGGGTACGCCGTCGGCGAGCAGCCGCCGCACCGCCGCGCGCCCGCACTCGAAGGTGAAGTCGCCCTCCACCACCCGGCCCGGCTCGACCGGTACGCCCGCGTCGGCGTAGGCGCCGGCGAACCCGGCGAGCCGTTCCCGGGTGCAGCCGAACCGGCGCAGGCCGGTGACGACGAGCGGCCGTCGCCGGCCGAGCGCCAGCAGGTGCGTGGCGGCGGCCCGCGCGCCCGCCTCGTTCGTGGTCCGCACCGACGGGAAGCCGGGCTGGTGACCCCGGTCGTCGATGAGGATCACCGGCAGGCCGCGCCGGTGCAGCTCGGTGATGTAGTCGAGCGTCCCCTCGGGCTCGACCACGAGCAGGCCGTCGAACGACTTGGCCGAGACCTGGGAGGCGAACCGGCGCATCGACTCGTCGCCGTGGGTGCAGGTGAACAGCAGCATGCCGTACCCGGCGTCTTCGACCACGTCGGCCGCGCCCTGGAGCACCTCGCCCATCCAGGGCCAGGTCAGTGCCGGTACCAGCATCCCGACCACCCGGGTACGGCCCCGGGCCAGCCCGACTGCGCGGGCGCTCGGCACGTACCCGAGGTCGCTGATCACGGCGCGGACCCGGTCGGCGGTACGCACGTGCACCTCGCCCTTGCCGTTCAGCACCCGGGAGACCGTCGTCTTGCTCACCCCGGCGCGGGTGGCGACGTCGGCGATGGTGATCGGCACGTGACGCTCCCGGGTCGCAGGGATGAGCGGGGTGTTTCGGAACCGGTTGCGGAAGCGGTTCCGTGGCAGTCAACCCAAGTGGTGTCTGTCACGTCAATCACAGACGGATAACGATGTATGACTAAGTTCGAGCCTTGAAAAAAGCATTTGGGCTGCGACTCCGCCGATCACGGCGATGAGCAGGGTCGATGCCTCGCGCTCCCGTCCGGGAGATCCGAAATGGACGATCAGGGGCGGGCGTACACGTCCCCGGAGTTGGCCTCGTCCGGCAGCGTGCGCAGGTACGCGGCCACAGCGGCCGCCGGACGCCAGCCGGGCAGCGCGAACTCCATCTCGTCACCGATCGCCACGGTGAACCGGGTGAAGCCGAGCGCGGTGAGCCGGTCCAGGCAGCGCGCCGCCGCCACCCGGGCGATGGTGGTGAACTCGAACGACAGCGCGAGGACCGGCCGGCTCAGCCCGGACAGCACGGCGTCCTCGAAGCCCTCCACGTCGATCTTCACGAACGCCGGTACGCCGTACGCGGCCACGAGCGCGTCGAGCGTGGTGCCGGGCACCTCGATCTGCGCGTCCCAGGTCTCGCCCGCCCAGCCGGGCGCGCCGTCGGCGGCGCGGACGAACCCGGGGGAGGCGGTGGAGACCGTCGGGTTGGCCGAGTTCACGTGCAGTCGCACCGGCCCGGCGGTACGGCCGCACGCGGCCTCCACCACTGTCACGCCGTCGTCGCCCGCGTACATCTCGCGCAGCACCCGCGCGCACAGCGGCTGCGGCTCGACCGCCACCACGCGCGCGCCGAGGCGGCGGAAGCTGCCCAGCCGGTCGCCCACGTGCGCGCCCACGTCGAAGACCAGGTCACCGGCGCCGACCAGCGGGGCGTAGAACGCGTCGAGGGCGGCCTCGCGCGCCGGGTCACCGTGGTAGAAGTCCAGCGAGCGGCGCAGACCGGACATCGCCGGGTCCGCCTTGAGCGTCTCGATCACCCCGTCCCGCACCCCTCCGACGCTAGCCAGCGCCGCAGTGGCGCGAGCCGCATTCGCATCCTTCCCGCCGCCGACGTTGCGCGATCACCCCACCCTCCTAGGATGCTCTAGAGGTGGTGAGGCCTCTCGCGCGGGTGGCAACGCCGATCGCCCGCCGCGAACGGGCAACTGGCCGCTGTGGGGGCTGGCCGCTGCCGTGAGGTGCCGGTCTCGCGGCGGCTGGGCCCTCATGGCAGTGCGCCGCCGGCGTTCGCCGGTTCAGACGCGCGCCTTCGGCTCGCGGTCGGGGGCCCGCGAGATCTTGGTAGGAAACGGCCCTCAGAGGGGCCACTTCGTACCAAGATCTACATGCTGTCTCGTATCGCGGGACACGGATCCTGGTTGCCGAGATGCTCGCGAGTGGTCCTCGACCGCGAACGTCACGTCGCCGCGCGACTGTGGTGTGAGTGGAACGCCATGGGTGTCAAACAGGGCGGGAGACACCCATGGCGTTCCAGTGGCCGGCGAATTCCCCGTGGCTGGGAAGGGTGGACGGCCGGGGCAGGGGATCGGCGGGCCGATCCGTCAGCCGCGCCGACCGGCGGCGACACCGCCGCCTGCCTGCAACTGGCGGTCGGCCATCCAGCCGTGCCGGCCTACGCTGGTCAGTCGGCACGGCCCGCCGCTGCGGTTACGGCGTTTCGACGACCTCCTGGCCGAGCGGCCACAGCGCCGCCGGGACCAGCTTGAAGTTGGCCACCCCGAACGGGATGCCGATGATCGTCACGCAGAGCGCGATGCCGGCGAGGATGTGCGACAGGGCCAGCCACCAGCCGGCCAGCACCAGCCAGAGCACGTTCGCCAGTCCGGAGGGGAGCCCCGCACCCGGCTTCGACACGAGGGTGCGGCCGAACGGCCACAGCGAGTAGGAGGCGAGCCGCAGCGAGGCGACGCCGAAGGGGATGGTGACGACGAGGACGAAGCAGATCAGGGCGGCGATGCCGTAGCCGAGGGCCAGGACGAAGCCGCCGCCGAAGACGAGCCACAGGAGGTTCAGCAGAAAGCGGATCACCACTCCATGGTCGCTCGCGCGGGCAAACCCGCCAACGCCGCCCGTGCGCGAGCAGCGCCGCCACCAGGTACACCGACGTCGCTCAGTCCGCCAGCAGCGCCGCCACCGCGTGCGCCGTCGCCGGGTGCGCGGCGACCAGCACCGACTCCGCGTCCACCGATGCCGCCTCGCCCGGCGCCGAGCCGACGTCGGGCTGCCAGTCGCCGGCGCAGCCGAGCAGCGCCGCCATCGCGTCGACCGCCTCCGGATGGGCGACCAGCAGACCGTGTACCGGACCGGTTCCCGGGGACGGCGCGAGCGGCGTGGACGGGGTGGACGCGGCCGCCCACGGCGGTGACCAGGCGTCCAGCGCGGGCAGCGTGGCGGGGAACGTGCGTTCCGCCTCGCGGACCAGCAGCGGCACCAGCTCCGGCCCGTGCTCGCGCAGTGTGGTGATCAGCATCGGCAGCCAGGGCAGCAGCACCGGGTCGGGCAGTCCGGCGAAGGCGGACGACATGGTCTCCACCACGAACGGCGCGAGCCCCGGCACCGGTTCGAGCGCGTGCACGAAGCCGGAGAGGTACTGCGGGAACGCGGGCACCACGAGCGGATTGGCGAGCAGCTCGGCGCACTGTTCGCGCAGGCGTGCCAGCGGCAGCAGGCCGAGCTGGTGGCGGGCGGCCCAGAGCAGCGCGACCTTGGCCGGGGCCTCCGGGTGGGCCTGCGCGACAGCCAGTTCGAGCTGGGAGCGGTCGCACCCGAGCGACAACGCGAGACTCTCCATGCTGAACAGGAAGCCGAGCATCGCGCCGACCTGCCGTACGCCGGTGGACTCGTCCACGAACGCGGTGGGCAGCAGCGTGCAGTAGTGGGCGTACCCGGTGGTGACGAACGTCCGGCACCAGGCGGGCAGCGCCGGTGCGGTGGTGCGGTGGTGGGCGAGCAGCCGCCGGATGCGGCGCAGCACCTCCGGTGCGTCGTCCACTGTGCGTTCGGCGGCGAGCAGCTCCACCGCCCGCGCGCCGAGTTCGTCGACGAGGCGCGGGCTGTCCAGCAGCCGGATGGCGTCCTCGACGGCGGCGAGAGCGCGGGCGGCTGTCGCGTCGGGGCCGCGTACCGCCCGGCGCAGCCGCTGCTCCAGCACCTGCTCGACGGTGACGCCCTCGTATCCCAGCTCGATCAGGGCGCGCTGGTTGCGGCCGAGCGCGAGGTCCCAGCTCTCCTGTTCGGAGCGGTGGCCGAGGCGGCGCTCGCCCATGATCGGGCGGACCGCGTCGGCGGGCAGCAGGTGCCGCAGCATCCACAGCAGATCGGAGCAGGGTGCCAGCGCCGGGTCGGCGCGCAGGTCGAGCAGGGCCCGCTGCACGGTGCGCCGTTCCAGGTCGAGGCCGAGGGGGCGCAGCCGGTCCAGGACGTCGCGGGCCAGCGGCGGCAGGGAGTCGTACCCGACCTGGCCGACGCGGTCGCCGCCGAGGAGGATGTCGCAGAGCCGGCGGACGTCGCGGCGGCCGGGCACCACGTCCTTCTCGATGCAGGTCACGGCGGCGTCGGCGAAGTCGTACGGCGTGGGCCGCGCGCGGTTGCGCATGGTGGCGAGCAGGATCGACGTCTCGAACACGGCGATCGCGTCGGCGGTGCTGGCGAAGTAGCCGTTGCGGCGGGCGAGCCGGACGATGTCGACGCACCAGCCGCGCAGTTCGGCCTCGTCCAGCTCGTCGAGGACGGGCGGGGCGGCGAGGAACCCGCTGAGCCGGTCCGCGGTGGGGCCGGTGGTGGCGGGCGCGGCGGCGCGGGCCCGGCGGCCCTTCTTCTCGGTACGCTGCCCGGCCAGGCGGTACGGCGTGAGCCGGGTGCGGGTGAGCGCGGCCGTCCAGTTCGCGGCGGCGATGGACACGGTGCCCGAGGCCAGCCCGAACTGCGCCTCGATGGCCGAGTGGCTGGACGGGATGAGGCCGTAGCGCCAGCGGGTGCCGGTGCGCGGGCTGATCGGGAAGTCCGGCGCAATCGAGTCGAGGCCGAACTGTTCCACGTGGCTGGCGGCGTGGAAGGCGCCGCAGACGTAGAGGCAGTCGGCCGGATCGGCGCCGCTTCCGGCGAGGTGCTGCCGCATCCGGGTCCACATGTACCGTTCGCGGTCCTCGTCGCGTTCGTCGCGGGCGGACCGGGACGGGCGCAGCCGCCGGAACAGGCTGCCGATCAGCACCATGACCTGCCGGTAGGTATCGTGGTCGGCGTCGGCGAGCGGCCGTTCGACGTACTGGTCCCACCATTCCGACCAGTGGCGCACCTTGCCGTGGTGCAGCAGGTGGGCCTCCAGTTCGGCGAACCGGGGGCGCAGGTCGCCGATCTCCACGCCGACCGCGTCGCCGTGCAGTCCCGCGTTCTCGTCCGAGGACGGAGGGTCGGAGCCCCGTTCGGGGCCGGTGTCGTCGCGGGGGGTCCACTGGAAGACGTGGTCGGTGGAGCGGTCCACGAGCACCAGCTCCACGCCGGGCGTGTCCAGCGCGTACGCGATGGCCTGGTACTCGGCGGACGCCTCGGTGATCGGGGCGACCACGCTCAGCGGGCTCCACTCGGCGGGGAAGCCGTCGAGTTCGGTGGCGAACGCCTGCACCGCCACCGGCAGGCGGCAGTTGCGCAGCTCGTCGAGCAGCGGCCGTAGGTCCTCGCACAGCTCCAGGTAGATCACCTTGGGCGGGCGGGCGCGCAGGCGGCGTGCCATGGCCAGCGCCGAGGCGGGGGAGTGGTGGCAGACGGGGAAGATCTCCAGCCGTTCGCGCAGCGCCCGGTCGACGTCGTCGACCATGCCGGTGAGGATGCCGGCGAGCGCGTCCGGGGAGCCGGCGAAGGCGGCGGCGGCGTCGGTGAGCTGGTCGCGCAGCGGGCCGAACAGGCCGGTCGGTGCGGGCGCGGTCATGACAGCGACGCGATCGCCTGGCGGCCGCCGTCGAGGAAGCCCTCCCAGTCGCCGCCGTCGGCCTTGGCGCGGGGCTCGACCACGCCGTGCAGGTACTTGTTGAGGATGGCCAGGTCCTCCGGGGCGCGGCGGGCCAGCGAGCCCATCAGTGAGCCGGCGAGCGTCTGGGCGCGCAGGGTACGGTCGCCGAAGAACTGGCTGTGCAGGATCGCGTCCTCCAGCACGCCGATCTGCTCGGCGGTGGACAGCGCCGACTCCAGCTTCTCGTCGTCGCTGGTGGCGGCGGACGCGGCGGCGCGCAGGTCGGCGAAGCTCTGCAGCAGGATGTCGAGCAGGGTGGGCGGCACGTCCAGTTCGATGCGGTGCCGGCGCAGCAGCTCCTCGGTGCGGAAGCGGACGATCTCGGCCTCGCTGCGCTTGTTGGTGACCACCGGGATGCGGATGAAGTTGAACCGCCGCTTGAGCGCGGAGGACAGGTCGTTGACGCCCCGGTCGCGGCTGTTGGCGGTGGCGATGATCGAGAAGCCGGGCTTGGCGAAGACGATGTTGTCGTGGTCCAGCTCGGGGATGGAGACGTACTTCTCGGACAGGATCGAGATGAGCGCGTCCTGGACGTCGCTGGTGGAGCGGGTCAGCTCCTCGAACCGGCCGATCACGCCCTGCTCCATGGCGGTCATGATCGGCGAGGGGATCATCGACTCGCGGGACTGGCCCCGGGCGATGACCATGGAGACGTTCCACGAGTACTTGATGTGGTCCTCGGTGGTGCCGGCGGTGCCCTGCACGACGAGCGTGGAGTTGCGGCAGACCGCTGCGGCGAGCAGCTCGGCGAGCCAGCTCTTGCCGGTTCCCGGGTCGCCGATGAGCAGCAGGCCGCGGTCGGAGGCGAGCGTGACGATGCTGCGCTCGACGAAGCTGCGGTCGCCGAACCACTTCTGCGGGATCTCCCGGTCGAGGCCGTCGGCGCGTTCGGAGCCGAGCACGAACAGCCGGACCATGCGGGGGCTCAGCCGCCAGGAGAACGGCTTCGGCCCGGTGTCGACGGATTCGAGGTAGGCCAGCTCGTCGGCGTACTTGACTTCGGCGGGGGCGCGGAGCATGTCGGACATCAGGGGTGCTCTCCTAGGTGAGGAAGTTCTTCAGCTCGGCGACGAGCTTGCGGATGTGGCCGGAGATGACGGGAGTGCCGAGGTCGGAGAAGCGCTGCCGGAACCAGGGGTTGACGCTCTGGTTGCCGGAGCTGCTGACCGAGCCGACCGGGATGAACTTCACGCCGGAGCGGTGCACGGCCTCGATGCCGTCGAACAGCGGCTGGGATCTGTCGAACTCGTAGAAGTCGGAGATCCAGACCATGACCGTGTTCCGCGGCTCGACGATCTTGGGGCGGGCCAGGGCCATGGCGACCGGGCCGTCGTTGCCGCCGCCGAGCTTGGTGCGCAGCAGCACCTCGAACGGGTCGTGCACCCACGGGGTGAGGTCCAGCGCCCGGGTGTCGTACGCGATCAGGTGCACGTCGACCTTGGGCAGGCCCGCGAAGATCGAGGCGAGGATGGTGCAGTTGACCATCGAGTCGACCATCGAGCCGGACTGGTCGACGACCACGATCAGCCGCGACGGGGTGGTCCGCCGGGCGGTCTGCCGGTAGTAGAGCCGGTCGACGTAGAGGCGCTCGTCGTCCGGGCTCCAGTTGGTCAGGTTCTGCCAGATGGTGCGGTCCAGGTCGAGGTTGCGGAAGACCCGCTTGGGCGGCACGGACCGGTCGACGGCCCCGACGGTGGCCTGCGCGACCTGGGTACGCAGCACCTCGGCGACCTGGTCGACGTAGCGGCGGATCAGGGACTTGGCGTTCGCGAGCGCCACCCCGGACAGGTTGGACTTGTCCCGCAGGAGTTGCTCGATCAGGGACATGCTCGGGGTAAGCCGGGCGGCGAGCGACGGGTCGGCGAGCACCTCGCGCAGCCGCATCCGGGCCACCAGGTCACCCTCCAGCCCGGCGAGCGTGGCACCCAGGCCGGTGCCCTCGCGGCGCAGTTCACCGGGCTGCGCGCCGCACGCCTGCTCGAACCAGCCGGCGTCGGCCTGCCAACGGGCGAGCTGCCCGGCGCTGACCTGGCCGCCGCCGGTGGCGAACACGTTGAGCAGCAGCTTGGACGCCAGCGCGGCGCGGCGTACCTCGGTCTCGGCCGGCTGGAACGGCCCGGCGGCGGCCGTGGTGTCGTCGCCGGGGGTGAGCAGGCCGCGCAGCTCGCCGGCGAGGGCCGGGAAGCGCTGCACGACGGTGTCGACGGAGACGGCCGGGTCCAGCAGCGCGGCCGGCAGGCCGAGGTCGTCGACGACGGCGACGCTCGCCGACTCCAGCCCGGGCTGCTCGTCGGGGTGGAACAGGCGGGCGAGCAGCCGCCAGTAGAGCACCTGGCGGCGGTTGGCGTGGGTGCGGTCCTCGGTCATCGGCGCAGCAACCGTCCCGCGCGTTCGCGCAGCACCGCCACGGCGTCGCCCGCCTTGGCCTCGGCCTTGGCCGTCTTCGGGTCGGTGACGCCGCACGCCCAGTCGCCGTTGTGCGCCTCGGCCGTCTGCCGCTTGACGGTGGCCCGGACCGCGAGGGGTTGCAGCAGCCAGCGGCCGTCGTCCCAGCGGAGCAGGCCGAGGCAGGCGGTGGAGGCGGCGACCAGCGCGGGGGTGAGCGGACCGGCGGCGGGCAGCCGGTCGGTGGCCAGGTGCAGGGACCGGCCGTCGAGGTCGAGCACCGGGACGCCGTCGTCGTCGCGGACGGTGTAGCCCTCGACCAGTACCGGTTCGGCGATCGCGGCGGGGTGGCGCAGCAGCGGTGGGGTCGCCGCGGCGGTGGCGCCGGCGAGCAGCACCCGGGCCGTGGCGAACGGGTCGGCCGGCTCGCCGAGGGCCGCCCGGTCCTCGGCCCAGCGCAGGTCCGCGCCGTGGGCGGTCAGGTCGGTGACGGTGATCGCCCGCCGCTGGGCCAGGGCGGTGAGCAGGACCGGGTACGCCTCCAGCAGCCGCCAGCAGGCCGGGCCGACGATGGTGGCGACCTTCGCCGCGACCACTGTGACCCGGACGAGCCGGGGCGCGCCGCCGCCGGCCGGTTCGAGCAGGGCGTGTACCTGCGCCTGGAAGGCGGTGTCGTGCTCGTGCAGGTCGACGCCGAGGGGCAGCAGCCGGCCGGACACCGCCTCGCCGGGCGCGGTCTCGCCGTGCGCGCCGAGGGTGAGCAGGACGGCGCGGGTCCACAGGTCGGCCCACCGGCGGGCGGGCACCTGCGGCAGTGACGCCACCGGCAGGGCGGCGCGCAGTTCGGCGGCGAGGCCGTCGAGGAGCACCGCGATGCGGCGTGACGCCGGGTCGGCGAGTGCGGCCTCGACCGGCGCGGCGGCGGCGGAGACCAGTTCGTGGTCGGTGCCGCGCCAGCCGGCGAGCGCCAGTTCGTGCAGCCAGGCCCGCGCGCCGGCCACGGCGGGCGGGGAGACGGTGGTGCCGTCCGGTGCGGCGGTCCACGACGCGCGGGGCCGGCCGAGCGCGGTGTCGAGGTGGTCGAGCAGGGCGTCGTGTGCCGCGCCGAGCAGTGCGGCGCGGGCTCCGGCGAGGGCGGCCAGGTGGTCCTCGGCGAGCGCGCCGGTGCGGACCGCGCCGGCCGCCGCGTCCGTCCGTCCGGCCAGCGGCGTGCCGCCGACCGCGGCGGCCAGCGCGGCCCAGGCGGCGGCGCCGGGCTCGTCGGCGCGGGCCAGCCCGGCGGTGAGCGTGTCGTCGGCGCGGTCGACGACGGCGAGCGTCTCGGCCAGGCCGGGGATCGTCCCGTCGTGGAGCCGGGTCAGGTGCGCGGCGAGCATCAGCGCACCGCCGCCGTGGCCGGGAACCAGTGCAGTTCCGGCACCGCCGTGGTGGCGGCCGGGATCTCGAGGTAGGCCAGGTGGCGCAGGAAGCGGCTGAACACCACGGCGGCCGGGCCCGGCTCGTGCCGTGCGTCGGTGCGGGCCAGCAGGGCGGTGCCGCTGTCGACGCCGTCGCCCACGTCCACCCGCAGGTAGCGGGCGACCTGCGTGGCGCCGTACTGCAGCACCGCCTCGTCGGCCAGCGCGTGCAGGTGCTTGCAGAGCATGGTGCCGCGCAGCCCGCCGCAGGGCCGGTTGTTGTTGGTGCTGCAGTTGACCGCGTGCGTGCCGGCGGTCACCGAGGAGACGTAGACGCGTTCCACGTCGGAGCCGCTGGACACCACCCCCTGCAACCGCCCGTCGGCCAGCTCCACGAAGGGCACCTTGGCCAGCTTGCGGGCCCGCGCGGGCGGCGCCACCCGCAGCACGCTGCGCCGTCGCCACGAGGCGTCGTTCGCCTCCGTCATCTTCCCGACCTCCCCGCCGGCCGGCCGTCGCCGGGCACGCCGGGACGCCGTCGCCGGCCGTGATCCGTGCCGCTGTGACGACAAGGATCATGGACCACGGGTACGACAGGAGCGCCGTCGCGGGCGGCACCGGGAATACCGTGCGGCCCGGCGGGTAGAGGGGGGCGTGATCGAGCCCGGACATCGCCCGGGCGCGGGCTCGGGAGGCCGCGCGTGCCGCCGGTCTGGGTTTCTCCGGCACGATCGTGGCCTCGCAGCTGTTCATCGTGGTCGGCGAGTTGCTCCAGGCATCGGGCATGACCAAGATCGAGGCGGACCGGCTGGCCGGCGTCTGCGGGCATCGCCCGGACTCCCGCCCGTACCCAAACGACCGTTAAGCTTCGGGGTGTGGGAATCGAGGAACTGTACCCCGCCGGGCGTCTCGTCGCGGCCCAGCGCGCCACCGCCGCGGCGGGCCTGGACGCGCTGCTGCTCACCCCGGGTTCCGACCTGCGCTATCTGACCGGCTACGACGCCCGCGAGGGGGAGCGGCTGACCTGCCTGGTGCTGCCCGCCGAGGGTCAGCCGACGCTGATCGTGCCGGTGCTGGAGCGGCCGGACGCCGAGGCCGCGCCCGGCACCGGGTACCGGATCGTCGACCACGCCGACGGCACCGACCCGTGGCCGCTGGTGCGCGCGGCGCTGCCCGGTCCGGTCCGCGCCGTCGGGCTGGCCGACCGGATGTGGGCGCAGCAGGTCCTCGCGCTGCGCGACGCGCTGCCCGGCGCGGCCCAGCGGCTCGCCTCCGACGTGCTGCGGGAGATGCGGATCCGCAAGTCGCCGGCCGAGGTGGCGGCGCTGGCCGAGGCGGGCGCCGCGATCGACGCGGTGCACCTGCGGATGGGGGAGTGGCTGCGCCCCGGCCGCACCGAGCGTGAGGTCGCCGCCGACCTCGCCGCCGCGATCCGGGCGGCCGGGCACGCCGCCGTCGACTTCGTCATCGTCGCCGCCGGCCCGAACGGCGCGAGCCCGCACCACGGCACCTCGGACCGCCCGATCGGCGCCGGCGAGCCGGTGGTGGTCGACATCGGCGGCACCATGCCGTCGGGCTACCGCTCCGACTGCACCCGCATGTACGTCGCCGGCGGCCCCGCACCGGCCGAGTTCGTGGACTACTACGCGGTGCTGCGGGAGGCGCAGCGCGCCGCCGTGGCCGCCGTCGCGCCGGGTGTGACCGCCGAGGCCCTCGACGCGGTCGCCCGCGACGTCATCGCCGCCGCCGGTCTCGGCGACGCCTTCCTGCACCGCACCGGTCACGGCATCGGCCTCGACGGCCACGAGGAGCCGTACGTGGTGACCGGCAACCCCCGGCCGCTCGAGGCCGGCATGGCTTTCTCGGTCGAACCCGGGATCTACCTCGCCGGGCGGCACGGAGCCCGGATCGAGGACATCGTCGTCTGCACGACGGACGGCGGGCAACGGCTCAACACCACCCCCACGGAGCTCATCGCGCTATGAACGTCGACCGGATCCTGCCCACCGACGAGGCCCACGACCTGCTGGACCTCGCCACCGAACTCGCCGACCGGGAGCTGGCCCCGGCCGCCGCCGGTTTCGAGGCCCGCGCCGAGTTCCCCCGGGAGGTGCTGCGCACCCTGGGCCGGGCCGGCCTGCTCGGCCTGCCGTACGCGGAGGAGCACGGCGGCGCGGCCCAGCCGTACGAGGTGTACCTCCAGGTGCTGGAGATCCTCGCCAGCCGGTGGCTGGCAGTGGCCGAGGCGGTCAGCGTGCACACGCTGTCCTGCTACCCGCTGGCCCAGTTCGGCACCGACGAGCAGCGCGAACTGCTGCCGGACATGATCGGCGGGGAACTGCTCGGCGCGTACTGCCTCTCCGAGCCGCAGGGTGGCTCGGACGCGGCGGCGCTGACCACGCGGGCGGTGCGCGACGGCGACGCGTACGTGGTGACCGGCACGAAGGCGTGGATCACGCACGCCCGGGTGGCCGACTTCTACAACATCTTCTGCCGCACCGGCGGCCCCGGCCCGAAGGGCATCTCCTGCCTGCTGGCGGACCGGTCCACGGCGGGCATCCACCCGCAGGCCGCCGAGCGCACGATGGGCCTGCACGCCTCGCCGATCGCGCAGATCGCCTTCGACGACGCGCGGGTGCCGGCGCAGCGGCTGATCGGCGGTGAGGGGGCCGGGTTCACCATCGCGATGTCCGCGCTGGACTCCGGCCGCCTGGGCATCGCCGCGTGCGCGGTGGGCCTGGCCCAGGGCGCGCTGGACTACGCGGTCGGCTACGCCCGGGAGCGCCGCCAGTTCGGCCGCGCGATCATCGACTTCCAGGGGCTCGGGTTCAACCTGGCCGACGCCGCCACCCAGATCTCCGCCGCGCGGGCGCTCACGCTCGCCGCCGCGCGGCTGCGCGACGCCGGCCGCCCGTACTCGATCGAGGCGGCGAAGGCGAAGCTGTTCGCCACGGACGTGGCGATGCGCGTGACCACCGACGCGGTGCAGGTGCTCGGCGGCGCCGGGTACGTCGCCGACCACCCGGTCGAGCGGTACATGCGGGAGGCCAAGGTGCTCCAGATCGTCGAGGGCACCAACCAGATCCAGCGGCTGGTCATCTCCCGCGCGCTGGCGAAGGGCTAGCCTGTCGCGGTGACCTTCCCCCGGATCACCGTGGACCCCGACGTCATGGGGGGTGCGCCCTGCGTACGGCAGTCGCGCATCCCCGTGGCCACCCTGCTGGCCATGATGGCCGAGGGCATGTCCGTCACGGACATCCTCACCGACCTGCCGTTCCTGGACGAGGAGGACATGGCGGAGGTGCTGAACTACGCGGCGGACGCGGTGCGCGACCGGACGGCGCGCTGAGCGTCACCGCGGCGGGCCGGGTGCGGCGTGGGAGCGCTTTTCCGGCTACTGTGCAGCGCGTGGAGGAGATCGACCGCGCCATCGTCGCCGCGCTGACCGGGGACGGTCGGCTGTCGTACACGGATCTGGCCGAGCGGGTGGGCCTGTCGGTGTCGGCCGTGCACCAGCGGGTCCGCCGGCTGGAGCAACGCGGGGTGATCAAGGGGTACGCCGCGCGGGTGTCGTTCGAGGCGCTGGACCTGCCGCTGACCGCGTTCGTGGCGATCCGGCCGTTCGACCCGTCGCAGCCGGACGACGCGCCGGAGCGGCTGGCGCACCTGCCCGAGATCGACTCGTGCTACTCGGTGGCGGGGGAGGACTTCTATCTCCTGCTGGTGCGGGTGGCCGGCCCGGCCGACCTGGAGCGGGTGCTGCAGGAGATCCGTACCGCCGCGAACGTCACCACGCGCACGACTGTGGTGCTGTCCACGCCGTACGAGAACCGGCCGCCGAAGATCAGTGGCGAGCTGACCGGCCGGGGGCGTCCCCGCCCGTCGGCGGAGCCGGCAGGTTCCACCGCCTGAGCACCCGCCGGCCGTGCTCGTGACCGAGCACGCTGAGCGTGGCGGTGTCCAGCCGCAGCAGCGCCCCGGCCGAGGGCGGCAGCCCGATCCAGCGCGCCCCGAGCACACGAAGGCTGTGCCCGTGCCCGACGAGCGCGACGTCGCTCTGTTCGAGCAGTGGCGCGATCCGGTCCAGCACGCGGTCCAGGCGGGCGCCCACCTGCTCCGGTGACTCGCCGCCGGGGCCGCCGTCGGTCCAGATCGACCAGCCGGGCCGGTCGGCCTGGATGTCGGTGGTGGTGCGGCCCTCGTACTCGCCGTAGTTCCACTCGGCAAGGTCCGGCTCGATGGCGTCGACGGTGAGCCCGGCCAGGGCGGCGGTGCGGGTGGCGCGCTGCCGGGGGCTGGACAGCACCCGGGCGAAGCGCCGGCCGGCGAGCAGCGGGGCCAGCGCGCGGGCCTGCCGCTCGCCGTCGGGGGTCAGGTCCAGATCGGTGTACGAGGTGTGCCGGTGCGCGGCGCTCCAGGTGGTCTCGCCGTGCCGGATCAGCAGGATCTCGTTCACCGGCCCAGTCAACCACGCCGGGGCGGGTCCGGCCCGCCGACGGTTCACCGGGGAAGGCGGGCGCTACCGGGCCGCCGGCGTGGGTTCGATCAGGCCGTCGCGTGCCGGGACCGGCCGGCCGGACGCCCGTTCCCGGGCGCGTGCGTCGCCGGGACGCAGTTGCAGGACCGCGACCGAGGCCAGCACCAGCGCGCCGCCGGCGAGCTGCGCGGGGGTCAGTGCCTCGCCGAGGGTGAGCGTGGCCAGCGCGGCGGTGACCACCGGCTCGAAGGTGGACAGGATGGCCGCGGTCGACGGACCGGTGCGCTTCAGCCCGGCGAAGAAGGCCAGCATCGCCACGACCGTGGAGATCAGGGCGATGGCGGCCAGCCAGAACCATCCCCGCCACCCGAAGCTCAGGTCGGCGCCGCCGGTGACCAGGGCGCGAGCGCCGAGGGTGCCGGCGGCGCCGGTCATCACCAGCGCCGACAGCGCCACGGGTGCCAGCCGGTGCACGACGGTGTCGGAGACCAGGATGTAGACCGTGTAGGTGACGGCGGCGGCGAAGGCCAGCAGCGCCCCGAGCGGATGGAAGCCCGCGCCACCGGCGCCGAGCAGGACCAGCAGCGTTCCACCCGAGGCGGCCACCAGCGCCGCACCGCGTCGCGGGCTGAGCCGGTCCCGGCCGAGCAGGACCGCCGCCACCGTCACCAGGACCGGGTACGTGTAGAGGATCAGCGCCAGCAGGGACGCGTCCATCAGTTCGAGCGCGGAGAAGTACAGGCTCGCCTGTGTCGCGTACCCGATCGCGCCCAGTCCGAGGGCGACGGCCACCACCCGTCCACGCCTCGTCGCCGGCCGCCCACCTCCGGCGTCGCCCGGCACCGCGCGGCGCAGGCCCGGCCGGGTGAGCAGGACGAGCCCGAGCAGGACGGCGGCCAGGCCGAACCGCACCAGCAGCAGAGCCGTCGGGGAGACACCGGCGTCGTACGCGAGCTTGCCGAAGACGGCCATCGCGCCGAAGCAGGCGGCGGAGAGGAGACACAGTGCGGCACCCACGCGCCAAGGATCACCGGCACCGACTGCCCGGGTCCAGCGATGAATTCCGCAGGTGAATCATTAGGATTCCCGAATGATCGAGCTGGACCTGCGGCGGTTGCGCTTTCTTCGGGAGTTCGAGGAGCGCGGCACGATGGCCGCTGTCGCCGCGGCTCTGGGCTACAGCCCGTCGACTGTGTCGCAGCAACTGGCGCTGCTGGAGAAGGAGGTGGGCGTCCGGCTGCTGGGCCGGGCGGGCCGGGGCGTACGGCTCACCGAGGCCGGGCACGTGCTCGCCCGGCACGCCCGGGTGCTGCTGTCGGCGGCGGAGGCAGCGGAGGCCGACCTGGCCGCCCTCGACGGTGACGTCCGTGGGACCGTCCGGGCGGGCGGTCTGCAGTCGGCGGCGCGTCGCCTGCTGGTACCGGCCGTGGCCCGGATGAGAGCCGAGCACCCGCGGGTCCGGATGGAGATCTTCGAGCTGGAACTCGAACAGTCCCTGCCGGGCCTGCGCCTGGGCACCGTCGACCTGGTCATCGGCGACGAGTACGACAGCCAGCCCCGCCCTCGCCCGGCGGGGCTTCGCTTCACGGTCCTGCTCGAGGAGCCGTTGCGGCTCGTGCTTTCCGCCGCGCATTCCCTGGCCGGGCCCGGGGGACACGTCGCGGTCACCGACCTGCGGTCCGAGGTGTGGACCGCGTCCGCCGAGGGCACCGGGCACCACGCCATGGTGGTCGGGACGTGCCGCCGGCTCGGCGGCTACGAACCGGACCTGCGGCACCGTTCCAGCGACGCGGACGTGCAGCTGGAGCTGGTCCGGGCCGGGGCGGCCGTCGCCCTGATGCCGGCGCTGGCCCTGCCCGGGGACGACCCGGCGCTGGCGGTCCGGGGCATCGCCGAGACCGCCCTCCGGCGCCGCCTGGTGGCTGTCACCCGGGACACGCCGCCGGCGCCCGCCCTCACCGCGTTCCTGGCCGCCGTCACGGAGCGGGTCCGCGACCTCGACCGGTAGTCGCACCCCTTCAACCTATTATCCTAGGACGCCGCACGCGATGCGCGCCGGTCAACAGCGT
Organism: Micromonospora sp. AB353; assembly: GCF_049538395.1. NCBI lineage: Bacteria > Bacillati > Actinomycetota > Actinomycetes > Micromonosporales > Micromonosporaceae > Micromonospora > Micromonospora sp. AB353. The sequence continues at coordinate 23,827 of NZ_JBMVFV010000051.1, forward strand.
TTGACACGACACTCACCGGGGACGCGACAAGGGCAAGGCGCAGCCGGACGAGGGAGGGCGACATGAGCTTCACCGACAAGGCGAAGAACAAGGCCCAGGAGATGAGCGGCATGGCCAAGGAGCGGATCGGCGACGTGACCGACAACGAGCGGTTGCGGGCCGAGGGCGCCTCCGAGCAGAGCACGGCGCGGGCCCGGCAGGCCGGGGAGCACGCCAAGCAGGCCGGCCGCGACGTCAAGGACGCCTTCGACAAGTGAGTACGCGAACGGCGGGCCACCTCATCGCTGAGGTGGCCCGCCGTCGGGTGTCCGGGGTCAGTCGTCGCGGTGGGCGAGCCACCAGGCCTGGCCGGCCTCGGGCAGCGTGTCGATCGGGTCGTAGTAGGCGTAGCGCTTGTTGAGCGCCTCCAGGTCGGCCGACTCGATCGAGGTGCGGTAGTTCTTGGTCCAGTACGAGATGCCGCGCTCACGGTCGTAGTCGGTGAGCATGTGCACCCAGCGCTTGCCGACGAACGGCACGTCGCAGACGATCCGCGGGGTGGCGTAACCGGGCAGGTAGCCCATGATGTCGTGCTGGAGCTGCTGGGCGTGCCAGACCGGGACGCGCCAGTGCTCGGCGTTGGGGATCATGTCGCACATGTAGAAGTAGTACGGCAGGATGCCCGCCTCGCCCTGCAGCGCGAAGCAGAGGTCGAGCAGGTCGGCGCTGGTGGCGTTGACGCCGCGCATGAGCACGCCCTGGTTGCGGACGTCGCGGACGCCGACGTCGAGTGCGGTCTGTGCGGCCTTGGCGACCAGCGGGGTCAGCGACTGGGCGTGGTTGACGTGGGTGTGGATGGCCAGGTTGACGCCGCGGCGGGCGGCGGTGCGGGCGACCCGTTCGAGGCCCTCGACCACGTCGGGCTGGAGCCAGTGCTGGGGCAGGCCCATGAGCGCCTTGGTGGCGAGCCGGATGTCGCGGATCGTCTCGATCTCCAGCAGGCGCATCAGGTACGACTCGAGGTTGCGCCACGGCACGTTGGCGACGTCGCCGCCGGAGACGACCACGTCACGGACCCCCGGGTGGGCCTTGAGGTAGGTGATGTGGGCGTCGTAGCGGTCGACCGGCTTGAGGGTGAGCTTGAGCTTGTCGACGGCGGGGGTGGAGTTGCCGACGAGGTCCATGCGGGTGCAGTGGCCGCAGTACTGCGGGCAGGTGGAGAGCAGCTCGGCGAGAACCTTGGTGGGGTAGCGGTGGGTGAGACCCTCGGCGACCCACATGTCGTGTTCGTGGAGGCTGTCGCGGCTGGCGTACGGGTGGGACGGCCAGTCGGTGCGCCGGTCGGAGGCGACCGGGATCATGTAGCGGCGGATCGGGTCGGCGAGCAGCGCCTCGGTGCTCATCGGCTCAAACGGCACCATGGTGTTGAGCATCTGCGGCGGCACCAGCATGGACATGGTGGCCAGTGCCTTCTGGTCGGCCTCCAGGTCGGCGTAGAAGGTCTCGTCGACGGTGTCGCCGAGGACGGCGCGCAGTTGCTTGATGTTCTTGACGCAGTTGACCCGTTGCCACTGGGCGCTCTCCCACTGTTCGCGGGTGATGTGGCGCCAGCCGGGGAAGCGGGTCCAGTCGGGTTCGACGAGGGGCGCGCGGCGGTATTCGTAGGGCTGTCCGGCGGTCGGAACGGCGACCGGCGCGGGGCGGGGCGTCGGGATGGTCTCCACCGGTTGGGTCTGGGTCACGGCCCCTCCTCGTCAGTGTGCGGTGTGATCAACGGATGCGTAGGCTACTGGAAAATCTGCGGTGAAGAAATTAGTCTGCCGGAAGTTTTCCCGCGACGCGAGCCCTGACCGGGGGTTCGGGCGGCTGGACATAGGGGGTCGGCGTGACGTCACCGGTGGGTCTGCACCGAGTCGTGGAACCGGCGGGGGTGCTCCCGCAGGCGGCCTGGCGGCTGGACCCCGACCCGCGGATCGCGGCGAACGAGGTGCGGATCCGGGTCGAGCGGCTGAACCTGGACGCGGCGAGTTTCCGGCAGCTGGCGGAGAAGCACGGCGGCGACGGGGAGAAGGTCCGCGCCGAGGTGCTGAAGATCGTGTCGGCCCGGGGGAAGATGCAGAACCCGGTGACCGGTTCCGGCGGCATGCTGATCGGCACCGTCGAGGAGGCGGGCCGCCGTTCGCCGCTGGGTCTGAAGCCGGGTGACCGGGTGGCGACGCTCGTGTCGCTGACGCTGACGCCGCTGACGATCACCGACGGGCTGGCCCGCTGGGACGGGCGCAGCGAGCAGGTGCCGTGCGACGGGTACGCGATCCTGTTCGCCCGGTCGATCGCGGCGGTGCTGCCGCCGGACCTGCACCCCGAGCTGTCCCTGGCGGTGCTGGACGTGTGCGGGGCGCCGGCGTTGACGGCGCGGGTGGTGGCCGAGCAGGTGGCGCGGCGCTCGCGTGAGGGTGATCCGCGTCCGGTGTCGGTGGCGGTGATCGGTGGGGCCGGCAAGAGCGGGTCGTTGTCCCTTGCGGCGGCGCGGCGGGCGGGCGCCGCCCGTACCGTCGGGGTGGTTCCGGTGGTCGCGGAGCGGGACTCGCTGACGGCGGCCGGGCTGGCCGACGTGGTGGCGCTGGCCGACGCGCGGGATCCGGTGGCGCTGTCGACGGCGGTGACGACGGCGCTGGGTGTGCCGGCGGACGTGACTGTGGTGTGCGTGGACGTGCCGGGGTGTGAGCACGGCGCGGTGCTGGCCACGGCGGACGGCGGTACGGTGATCTTCTTCTCGATGGCGACGAGCTTCGCGGCGGCGGCGCTGGGTGCGGAGGGCCTGGCGGCGGACGTGACGATGCTGGTGGGCAACGGGTACGTGCCGGGGCATGCGGCGCTGGCGTTGGATCTGTTGCGGGCCGAGCCGGGGGTGCGCGGCCTGTTCGAGGCGCGTCTGACGGCAGACTGAGACCATGACGAACCCCTCGACGCTGTATCGCGGTGGAGTGCTGCACTGTCCGGCGGACCCGAGCGCGACGGCGCTGTTGGTGCGGGACGGGCGGATCGCCTGGTTGGGAACCGACGCGGAGGCGCCGCGGGCGGACCGGGTGGTGGAGCTGGGCGGTGCGCTGGTGACGCCGGCGTTCGTGGACGCGCATGTGCACGCGACCGATACCGGGTTGGCGTTGTCGGGGCTTGATCTGTCGGCGGTGCGGTCGGCGGGTGAGCTGCTGGAGGCGGTGTCGGCGTTCGCGGCGGGTCTGCCGGGTGACGCGGTGGTGCTGGGGCACGGCTGGGACGAGTCGGGCTGGGCGGATCCGGTGTTGCCGGATGCGGCGGCGCTGGACCGGGCGGCTGGTGGGCGGCGGGTGTATCTGTCGCAGGCGTCGATCCATTCGGCGCTGGTGTCGGCGGCGTTGCTGGCGGCGTGCCCGGAGGTGGGGTCGGCGGCCGGGTACGAGGCGTCGGGGTGGTTGCGGCGCGACGCGCATCACGTGGTGCGGTCGGCGGCGTTCGCGTCGGTGTCGCGGGCGCAGCGGGTGGCGGCGCAGCGGCGGGCCTTGGAGCACGCGGCGTCGCTGGGTGTCGCGGCGGTGCACGAGTGCGGTGGTCCGGACATCTCCGACGAGGAGGACTTCACCGGGCTGCTGGCGATCTCGGGGGCCGGGGTGCCGGAGGTGTACGGGTACTGGGGTGAGTTGCTGGGTGCGGCGAAGGCCCGGGAGCTGGGCGCGGTGGGCGCGGGTGGTGACCTGTTCGCCGACGGGGCGCTGGGGTCGCGGACGGCGCATGTGTCGGCGGCGTACCTGGACGGTGAGGCGGGGGCGTGCGGGCACGGGTACGTGTCGGCGGAGCAGGTTCGTGATCATCTGCTGGATTGTGCGGCGCACGGGTTGCAGGGCGGGTTCCACGCGATCGGGGACGCGGCGATCGGGACGGTGCTGGAGGGCTTTGGTCTGGCGGCGCGGTCGCTGGGTGTGGACCGGTTGCGGGCGGCCCGGCACCGGGTGGAGCACGCGGAGATCATGAGCAAGGCGTTGATCGCCGGGTTCGTGGAGTACGGGATCGTGGCGTCGATGCAGCCGGCGTTCGACAGGTTGTGGGGCGGCGCGGGCCGGATGTACGAGTCGCGGCTGGGGTTGGCGCGGTCGCTGGAGTCGAATCCGATGGGTGCGATGCACGGCGTCGGGGTGGCGCTTGCGTTCGGATCGGACTCGCCGGTGACGCCGATCGATCCGTGGGGGTCGGTGCGGGCGGCGGCGGCGCATCACAGCCCGGCGCAGCGGATGAGTGTGCGGGCGGCGTTCGCGGCGCACACGCGCGGCGGGTGGCGGGCGGTGCACCTGGACAACGAGGGTGTGCTGGCGTTGGGGGCGCCGGCGACGTTCGCGGTGTGGGACTCCCCGGCGGGCGTGGAGCGGGGGCTGCCGGTGGTGCTGGCCGAGGATCCGGAGTTGCGGGGCGCGGACGATCCGACGCCGCTGCCGGTGTGCCGGGCCACGGTGTTGCGCGGTGACGTGATCTATCAGGAAGGGTCTTCGTGACAGGGAAGCTTGGGCTGGATCCGGCGCTGGTGGGGCGGGCGCGGGAGTTGGCGCGCCGGGCCGGGCAGCCGGTGGTGGATCTGGCGCGTAGTCACACCACGGTGTCGGTGGAGCGGGCGGTGCTGCGGCTGGCCGGGGTGACCGGCGCGGACCCGGACGGTATTCCGTGGGTGAACCGGCTCGTGGACGCGGTGGTCGCGGACGTGGGGCTGGGGCACGGGGTGGCGGCGCCGGTGTTCGACGCGCTGGCGCGTGAGGGCATCACGGATGTGACGTTGCTGGCGCAGAAGGCGGCGGCCGGGTCGGTGCGGTTCGCGCAGCCGTCGGGCAAGGCGGCGACGGCGGCGCGGCGGGCGTCGCGTAAGGCGGTGGCGGCGGGGATCCGCGGCATCGACAGGCGGCGCGCGGAGCGGGACCGCCTCGTGAAGCGGTTCGGTGATCCGGAGCGGCGGCCGTGGATCTATCTGATCGTGGCGACCGGTGACATCTACGAGGACATCCCGCAGGCGCAGGCGGCGGCGCGGGCCGGCGCTGACGTGATCGCGGTGATCCGGTCGACGGGGCAGTCGCTGCTGGACTACGTGCCGGAGGGGGCGACCCGGGAGGGGTTCGCGGGTACGTACGCGACGCAGGAGAACTTCCGGTTGATGCGGGCGGCGTTGGACGAGTCGTCGCGGGAGCTGGGCCGGTACGTGCGGTTGACGAACTACGCGTCGGGTCTGTGCATGCCGGAGATGGCGACGCTGGCCGGGTTGGAGCGTCTGGACATGATGCTCAACGACTCGATGTACGGGATCCTGTTCCGCGACATCAACCCGATCCGGACGTTCGTGGATCAGCGGTTCTCGCGGCAGGTGCACGCGCGGGCGGGCATCATCATCAACACCGGTGAGGACAACTACCTGACCACCGCCGATGCGGTGGACGAGGCGCACACGGTGACGGTGTCGCAGTTGCTGAACGAGTTCTTCGCGCACGAGGCGGGGCTGGCGGACTGGCAGCTGGGGCTGGGGCACGCGTTCGAGATCAACCCGGATGTGCCGGAGTCGTTCCGGTTGGAGCTGGCGCACGCGTTGCTGGCGCGGGAGTTGTTCCCGGACGCGCCGTTGAAGTGGATGCCGCCGACGAAGCACATGACCGGTGACGTGTTCCGGGGCAACCTGCTGGACGGGTTCTTCAACCTGGTGGGCACGATGACCGGGCAGGGGATTCTGCTGGTGGGGATGATGACCGAGGCGGTGGTGACGCCGTGGTTGTCGGACCGGGACATCGCCCTGCAGAACGTGCGGTACGTGCTGGGCGCGGCGGGCGGGTTGCACGAGGACTTCGTGCCGGCGCCGGGCGGGTTCATCCAGGAGCGGGCGCACCGGGTGCTCGGTGAGGCGGTGGATCTGCTGGAGCGCATCGGGGACCAGTCGTTGCTGACGGCCATCGCCGAGGGCACGTTCGGGATCATGAAGCGGCCGGCGGACCGGGGCAAGGGCCTCGACGGGGTGGCGCGGCACGAGGCGGACTACTACAACCCGGCCACGGAGATCCTGGAGCAGACCCTGTGAGCGAGAAGACGGTCGTGCGGCCGTACGGGGACACCACCGGTGACGGCATGGTGCAGGTGTCGTTCACGTTGCCGGTGCCCCACGACAAGCGGGCCGAGGGCGCGGCGGTGCAGCTCGCCAACAAGATGGGCATGGACCCGGCGATGCTGGTGCACGCCAAGCCGATCGGTGACGGGTTCACGTTCTTCGTGGTGTATGGGCGGGTGAACCACCTGGTGGACCTGTCGAAGGTGCAGGTGGTGGAGCGTGACTATCCGCTGCTGTCGGCCAAGGAGGTCAACGCGGTGGTGAAGCGGCGGCTGCGCCGCAAGCTGTCGGTGGTGGGCGCCTGCATCGGCACCGACGCGCACACCGTGGGCATCGACGCGATCCTCAACGTCAAGGGCATCGCCGGCGAGAAGGGCCTGGAGTACTACCGGGAGCTGAAGGTCACGAACCTGGGCGCGCAGGTGAGCGTGCCGGAGCTGGTCGAGGCGGCCCGTCGGGAACGCGCCGACGCGGTGCTGGTGTCGCAGGTGGTGACGCAGCGTGACGCGCACCTGCACAACACGCGGGAGATGTCGGCGGCGTTCCGGGAGGCGATGCCGGCCGGGCGGCGGCCGCTGCTGATCGTCGGCGGGCCGCGGTTCGACGAGACGATGACCGGCGAGCTGGGCGTGGACCGCATCTTCGGCCGTGGCACCACCCCGGGCGAGGTCGCCAGTTACCTCGTCCACGCTCTGATCACCTCCAGGAAGGCGAACGTCGCATGAGCGATCCGCGTGTCGGTCTGACAGTCACCCACCGCCGGTATGTGCCGTACTCCCACGCCCATTACGCGGGCAACCTGGTCGACGGGGCGTACGCGCTGGGGTTGTTCGGGGACGTGGCGACCGAGGTGTGCATCCGCACCGACGGCGACGAGGGGTTGTTCGCCTCGTACGCCGACGTGCAGTTCCGGGCGCCGATGAAGGCCGGTGACGTGCTGGAGGTGACGGCGACGGTGACCCGGGTGGGCACCCGCAGCCGCACCGTCGACTTCGCCGCGACCGTGGTGTGCCGGGGCCGCCCGGACAGGGGCGAGTCGGCCGCCGAGGTGCTCGACGAGCCGATCGTGGCGGTCACCGCGACCGGCACGGTGGTCGTACCCCAGCAGCCGTGAGCGCCGTCGTCTGCGCGGACGTCGGGTCGACGTACACGAAGGCCGCGGTGGTGGACCTCGACGGCGGCCGGCTGGTCGCGGCGGCGTCGGCGCCCACCACGGTGGGCACTGACGTCCTGCACGGCCTGGACGCCGCGGTCGGCGCGGCCACCGCGTCGGCCGGGGTCGCTGAGGTGCCCTGGTACGTGTGTTCGTCGGCCGGGGGTGGGCTGCGCCTCGCGGTGGTGGGTTACGAGCCGCTCGTGACCGCTCAGGCGGGCCGGCGGGTCGGTCTGTCGGCGGGCGCGAACGTGGTGCACGTGGCCGCCGGGCGGCTCGCCGGGGCGGACGTGGCGGCGTTGCGGGCGGCCCGCCCGGACGTGGTGCTGCTGGTGGGCGGCACCGACGGCGGCGACTTCGAGACGGTGACGCACAACGCGACGCGGCTGGCGAAGGCCCGCTTCCGGGTGCCGGTGGTCCTGGCGGGCAACGCCGACGTGCGCGCCGGCCTGCACGCGCTGCTGGCGGGCGCGGGGGTGCCGGTGACGGTGGCGGACAACGTGCTGCCCCGCATCGGGGTGCTGGAGCCGGCGTCGGCGCGGGCGGCGATCCGGGAGGTGTTCCTGCGGCACGTCATCGGCGGCAAGAAGCTGTCCCGGGGTACGCGGTTCGCGCGGCTGGTCCGCGCCGCCACCCCCGACGCGGTGCTCACCGGCGTGGAGGTTCTCGCCGGCACGCTCGGCGGTGACCTCGCCGTGGTGGACGTCGGTGGGGCCACCACCGACGTGTACTCGGTGCTCACCCCCGACGAGCGCGACAGCGGCCCCAGCCAGGAGGTCGCCGGGACGCTGTGGCGGGCCCGCACCGTCGAGGGCGACCTGGGCATGCGGTGGAGCGCGCCGGGTGTGGTGCGCGCCGCCGCCGAGGAGCGGCTGCTGGACGCGGCCGAGGAGGCGGAGCTGACGGTCGCGGCGGCGGTACGGGCCGCCGACCCGGGGTTCCTACCCGCCGGTGACGGCGAGCGGGCCGTGGACCGGCGTATCGCGGCGCTGGCGGCGACTGTGGCGTTGCGGCGGCACGCGCGGGGTGCGGCGACGGGGGAGCGGGCCGGGCGGGACCTGCGAGAGGTGAAGCTGCTCGTCGGCTCCGGCGGGGTGCTGCGGCACGCCGACCCGGGTGACGCGGCGGCGGTGCTCGACGCCGTGCTCACCGACCACGCCGGCGGGTGGGCGTTGCCACGGGCGGCCCGCCCGGTCGTCGACGTGGACTACGTGCTGGCCGCCGCGGGGCTGCTCGCCGACGACCATCCGGGTGCGGCGGCGGCGATGCTGCGGCACCACCTCGGCGCCTGAACCGGCCTCACGAATCGAGACGCGCCGACGCGACACGCCGTGTCGCAACACACGACAGGCCCGGGTGGGTTGACAGCGGCGGGGGTCTACGCCGTACCGTCTTTGAGTCCTACCACGGGAAGCGGCTGTTGTTCGCTTCGTCCCTTCGTCCGCTGGCCGAGCGACCGGAAGGTTGCGGCGGCCAGGTCCAGCGGGCGGGGGTCGGCGGGGCGGCGCGAACCGGCCGCGGTTACCGGTGTACGGGCAGGGTGAGAGGCACGGCCAGTAGACAACGGCCAGGCGGGGGCAGCCAGTCCACGTCGGGTCGGTCCGAAGGTCGGCGCCGATCGTCTTCGCCCCACCGGCCGGGAAGGGCCTGGGAGCATCGGGGCGCGGCTTCGGCCGCGCCCCGATTTCATCCCCCCGATACTCCGGCCCTTGTCAGCGGCCCAGCCGCCGGTAGCGGCGCACCGCCGCCGGTGCGGCCACCGCGATCAGCGTCAGCGGCCAGGCGATCGCCAGTTCCAGGGCGTGCCGGGCCGGCCACGAGTCGCCGCTCAGGCCCGGGTTGCCGAACAGGTCCCGGGCCGCCGCCACCGTCGCCGACAGCGGATTCCAGGCGGCGATCGCGCCCAGCCAGTCCGGCATCAGCTCCGGCGCCACGAACACGTTGGACAGCGCGGTCAGCGGGAACGCCAGCGGGAACACCACCACCGCGACCGTGTCCGGGTTCGGCACGAGCAGCCCGAACAGGATGCCCACCCAGGTCATCGCGACGCGCAGCAGCAGGATCAGCGCCACCGCGGCCAGCGCCGGGCCGGTGCCCTCGCGCCACTGCCAGCCCACCAGCAGCCCGCACACCACCAGCGTGGTCATCTCCAGGCAGGCCCGTACCAGGTCGGCGCCGGCGCGGCCGGACAGCAGCGCCGAACGGGCCATCGGCAGGGACCGGAACCGGTCCACCACACCCCGGCCGGCGTCGGCCGCGATCGCCGACGCGGTCGCGCCGAGGCCGTAGAGCATCGTCATGACGAACACGCCCGGCAGCAGGAACTCCCGGTAGCTGCCGTCGCTCGGCACGGACATGCCGCTGCCGAACACGTAGCCGAACACCAGCACGAACATGATCGGCAGGCTGAAGTAGATGATGATCTCCTCGGGGGCGCGCACCACGTGCCGCATGTTCCGCCCGGCCATCAGCCACCCGTCGGTCAGGGCCCTCACGACGCCACCCCCACCCGCTGCGCGTCGGCGTGGCCGCCGGTGAGCCGCAGGAACGCCTCGTCCAGTGTGGGACGGCGCACCAGCACGTCGTCCACGGCGATCCCGGTCTCGTCGAGGGCCCTCAGCACGGCGGTGAGCACAGCGATCCGGTCGGCCACCGGCGCGTCGACGCGCCGCAGCTCGACGTCCACCGTCGCGGTCGCGCCGGTGGCGCGTTCCACCACCGCCGCCGCGGCGGGCAGGTCCGCCACGTCGCGGACCACCAGTTCCAGCCGGTCGGCGCCGATGCGGGCCTTCAGCCGCTCCGGGGTGCCCTCGGCCACGACCCGGCCGGAGTCGATGACGCACACCCGGTCGGCGAGATGGTCGGCCTCCTGCAGATATTGGGTGGTCAGCAGCACGGTGGTGCCGTCGGCGACCAGTTCCCGCACCGCCGTCCACAGGCCGTTGCGGCTGCGCGGGTCCAGGCCGGTGGTCGGCTCGTCGAGGAACAGCACCCGCGGCGGGACCACCAGGCTGGCCGCCAGGTCCAGGCGGCGGCGCATCCCACCGGAGTAGCCGCCCGCCGACCGGTCCGCCGCCTCGGTCAGGCCGAACCGGTCCAGCAGCTCGTCGGCGCGGCGGCGGGCCCGGCGCGCCGACAGCCGCCGCAGCCGTCCGAACAGCACCAGGTTCTGCCGTCCGCTGAGCACCTCGTCGACCGCCGCGTACTGCCCGGTCAGGCTGATCGCGGCGCGGACCCGGTCCGGGTCGGAGGCGACGTCGTACCCGGCCACCCGGGCCCGGCCGGCGTCGAAACGCAGCAGCGTGGTGAGGATCCGCACCGCAGTGGTCTTGCCCGCCCCGTTCGGGCCGAGCACCCCGTACACGGTGCCGGCCGGCACGGCCAGGTCGAAGCCGTCCAGGGCGGTGGTGCGTCCGTACGTTTTCCGTATCCCGTCGGCCAGTACGGCCGTCGCGTCGTCGGTCATGGGAGTCAGCGTCACCGGCGGCGCTGACCGGGCGCGTACCGCGCGCGCACCGGGTGGCGTCGCGCCGGTCAGCGCCCGTCGACCAGCGCGAGGGCCCGCTGCCGGGGCAGGTCCGCGCCCCGGGCGTACGCGGTGGCGAACGCCGCCTCACCCAGGTGTTTCCGCAGCTCGGCGGCGGTGGGTGTGCCGGCCGGGGCGTCGGCGGCGCCGGTGCCGGCGAGCAGCGCCGACGCCGCGCCCAGCAGCCGGGCCGCCGACTCGGGGTCGCCGTCGCGCAGCAGCGGCCCGGCCAGCCCGTCCGCGGCGGCGGCCACCACCGGCACGTCCCACACACCGACGCCGGCGGTGAGGACCTGCCGGTAGTGGGCGCGGGCCGCAGCCGGGTCGCCGGTGGCGTGGGCGAGCTGCCCGAGCGTCACCAGCGCCGCGAGCCGCACCACGTCGGCGCCGAACCAGCCCGACGGGCATTCCGCGACCGCCCGCTCACACAACGTCCGCGCCCGCTGCGGGTCGCCGTCGCGGCGGGCGATCTCGCCGAGCCCCAGGTACGCGGCGGCGACCAGCTCCGGCGCGCCGGCCGGCCCGGCGATGCGCCGTACCCGCCGGAAGTCCTCGGCGGCGCCGGTCAGGTCACCGGCGGCGAGCCGCCCGTCGGCGCGGGTCCGCAGCAGTTCCGCCAGGTCCAGGGTGGAGCCGAGCTGCTCGGCCAGCTCCAGGGCCTCCGCCATCGGCGCGGCCGCCGACGTGACGTCACCGGTGCGGTAGGCCGCCTCGGCGTGGGTGGACAGTGTCACGATCATGCCCCAGCGGTCGTCGAGGGCCCGGAAACCGGCAAGCGCGCCGTTCAGGTCGGCGTGGGCCTGGGCGTGACGGTCGTGCAGCAGGCTGACCATCGCGGTGCCCAGCAGGCCCAGCGCCCGGCTCCACGGGTCGGTGCCGAGCAGCCGGTCCCGGACGGCCTGCTCGTGCAGCGCCGCCGCGTCCTCCGGTGACGGGGGCCCGCTGGCCATGCCGGACAGGTACAGCAGGAACGGATGCCGGGGCGGCCGGGCCAGGGTCCACAGGATCCGCGACGCGGCGTCGACCTCGCTGCGGTCGCCGCCACCGGCGAGCGTGGCGATCAGCAGCGCCAGCGCGTACTCCTCAGCCACGCTGTCGGGCGGCCCGTCGAGCCGGTCGACCAGCCGCCGGGCCAGCGCCGCGCCCTCCCCGCGCAGGCCCCGCAGCCACCAGTAGAACGCCAGCGCCGCGACCAGCCGCAACCCGGTCGCGGTGTCCGCGTGCCGCAGCGCCGCGTGCAGGTCGTCGCGGGCGGCGTCGAGGCGGCGCAGCCACCGCTCCTGGCCGCCGCCGCGCAGCGCCGCGTCGCCGGCCTGTGCCAGGTCCAGGAAGTACGCGGCGTGCGCGTCGCGTACCCGCCCGGTGCCGCCGTGCTCGGCGAGGCGGGCCGCCGCGAACTCGCGGATCGTCTCCAGCATCCGGTAGCGCCCGCCGGTGGCCTCCACCAGCGACTTGTCCACCAGGCCGGTGAGCACGTCCAGGACGTCGCCGGCGTCCGGCGCGCACACCGCCTGCACGGCGGCCAGGTCGGCGGCGCCGGCGAACACGCTCATCCGGGCGGCCAGCCGCCGCTCCGGCTCGTCGAGCAGGTCCCAGCTCCACCCGACGACCGCCTCCAGCGTGCGGTGGCGGGGCGCCGCGGTGCGGTCGCCGCGGCGCAGCAGCCGGAACCGGTCGTCGAGCCGGGCCGCGACCTGCGTCACCGGCAGGGCCCGCAGGCGCGCCGCGGCCAGTTCCAAGGCCAGCGGCAGCCCGTCGAGGGTACGGCAGATCCGCAGCACCGCCGGGGTGGTGGCGGCGTCGAGGGTGAACCCGGGCGACACGTCGGCGGCCCGGTCGGTGAACAGCCGCACCGCCGGGTACGCGGCCGCGGCCTCCGGTGCGGCCGGGCCGTCCGGGGCGGGCAGCCCGCCGACCGGGCACAACGCCTCGCCGGTGAGGCCCAGCGGTTCCCGGCTGGTGGCGAGCACCCGCAGTCCGGGCGCGGCGGCGAGCAGCCGGCCGGTCAGCCGGGCCGCATCGTCGATCACGTGTTCGCAGTTGTCCAGCACCAGCAGCAGCCGCCGGTCGGCCAGCGCCGCCACCAGCCGGCCGGTCAGGTCGGCGGGGCCGCCGGGGATGCGCAGGGCGGCGTCGCGCAGGTCCAGCGCGGCCAGCACCGCGGGCGCGACGGGCGCGCCGGTCGCCACAACGGCCAGTTCCACCAGGCACACCGGCCCGTCGTGGCCGGACGCGACGGCGGTGGCCAGGCGGGTCTTGCCGGCGCCGCCCGGGCCGTGCAGGGTGACCAGCCGCGCCGCGCCGAGCAGCCCGTGCACCCGCCGCAGCTCCGGTTCCCGGCCGACGAAGCTGGTGAGCGGGCTGGGCAGCCGGGCGGCCGGCGCTGCGTCGTCGCGCAGCAGCGCCGTGTGCAGGGCGGCCAGGTCCGCCGACGGGTCGGTGCCCAGTTCCTCGGCCAGCACCCGGCGGGCGTCGGCGTAGACGGCGAGTGCCTCGGCGCGGCGGCCGGCGCCGTGCAGGGCCCGCATCAGCTGCCCGTGCAGCCGTTCCCGCAGCGGATGCGCGGCCACCAGATCCCGCAGTTCGGCGATCAGCGGCGCGCCGGCCGGCGTCAGCGCCAGCTCCGCCTCCACGCGGTCCTCGACCGCGGCCAGGCGCGCCTGGCGCAGCCGGGCCGCCTCGGCGCCGGCGAACGGCGCGTCCGTCACGTCCGCGAGGGGTTCGCCGCGCCACAGGCCGAGCGCGTCGCGCAGCAGGGCCGCCGCGCCGGCCGGGTCACCGGCGGCCAGCGCCGCCCGCCCGGCCGCGGCCAGGCCGGTGAACCGGTGTACGTCGACCCGCTGCGGATCGACCGCCAGCCGGTAGCCGGCCGGCCCGAACTCGATGGGCGCGCCCGGCAGCAGCCGGCGCAGCCGCGACACCTGCGACTGCAGCGCGTTCGCGGCCTGCTCGGGTGGCCGGTCGCCGTACACGCCGTCGACGAGACGCTGCGGCGCCACGGTGCGGCCGGCGTCGAGCAGCAGCAGCACCAGCAGCGCGCGCAGCCGCCCACCGGCGACGGGCAGCACGCTGCCGTCGGCCGCGTACGCCTGGGTCGCGCCGAGCACACCGAACCGCATACGCCCGATTGTCGCCTGTCCCCGGTGACGCCCACACTCCCCACCCGCCGGTCACAGGTGACGCCGGCGCCATTCGGACTGCTCCCGCTCGGCGGCGACCTGCTCGTCCAACGCGGTCCGGCGCACCTGGCGGCGCCACGGGTCACCCGCGCGCAGGCCGAACAGCACCAGGAAGACGCTGACCGCCGCCAGGATCGCCAGCGCGGCTACCACCGGCAGCCGGCCCGCCCACGGCAGCCCCACCGCCAGCACGAGCACCACACAGGTGGCGACCGCCGGAATCCGGTGGGTCGCCCGCACCCCCAGCGCCAGCAGTCCCACCATGTAGATGATCACCCCGGCGAACAGCACCCGGCTGTCCAGCACGGCGGCGCGTTCCCGCCAGGGATCGCCGTGCGGGTGGGAGACGACGGTGAGGTAACGCTTGAGGCCGAGGGCGAACAGGATGATCCCGGTGATCAGCGGCAGGTGCAGGTAGGCGTAGGCGTCGCGGGCGAGCGCCGCCCGTGCCCGGACGTCGCGGGTGCGGTGCAGCCGCTGCTCCAGCGCGGGTGCCAGAGTGTCGAAGTACAGCCACCACAGGGCCGCGATGATGGTGACGCCGAGCACCGACGCCACGATCACCGGCCACGTGGCCGGCAGGCCGGCGCTCAGCTTCGGTCCCAGCCCGAGCGAGATGATCGACTCGCCGAGCGCGATGAGCAGGATCAGCGCGTACCGCTCCGCCCAGTGGGCGGCGGACACGACTGTCAGCCCGGCGCTGGGGGCGAGGCCCCCGGAGGTGTACTCGATGCAGACCGCGGCCAGCCACAGCGCCAGCGGCAGCCACGTCCCCCAGGGCGGCCGGAGTGAGTCGGGCAGGGCCGCGGTGGCGAGAATCAACGCCACGCTGGTCAGCGGCGGCAGACCGAGACGTACGGCGGTCCGTCCGCGGCGGCTGCTGCGGGCCAGGAACACCAGCACCTGGGCCGCCCGGATGATGAGGTAGCAGCAGGCGAACAACACCAGACCGGGCGGACCGGACTGCCCCTGCGCCGGCTCCTCGGCGAACGCCGACGGTGTGGTCAGCGTCAGCACGAACAGGGCGGCCACCGTCACCGCGCCGACCAGCGGCATCACCCCCTGGTCGGTGCGCACGACGTTGCCCAGGGCGGCGAAGGACACCCAGCACCACCACAGCAGCAACAGCAACAGCAGTCCCGCCAGCAACGACCTGCCGCTCAGGGTTTCAGAGAGGACGTTCGTGACGTTCAGGAACGCGAACACGAACACCAGGTCGTAGAACAACTCCACCCGGGTGACGCGCGAGCCGGGCGCGGTCGGCAGGACACGGCCGCGTCCCCGCTCAGCGCTCATGCTGCCGAGCATGGCAGCGGGCTCCGCGCGCCGGGGCGCAGTTGTCCGATCGGTGGCGCAGGGGCGCGGGCCGGCGACCGGTACGGACGGGTAGCCTTCGGCCCGTGATCGTGGGGAGAAGCCGGTGACGACGCTGGAGCAGGAGCAGCCGCGCACCATCGCCGCGGGGGCGCGTCCCCTGCCGCTGACGCTCGCCGTGCCGGCCGCCGTGCTGGCCGGGATCGCGTTGCTGCTGGCGTTCCCGCCGTACGGCTGGTGGCCGCTCGCGCCGGTCGGTGTGGCGTTGCTGGCCGCCGCGGTGCACCGGCGGCGGCTGCGCGGCGGCGCCGGGCTGGGCTTCCTGACCGGGGTGGCGTTGTTCGCGCCGCTGCTGGAGTGGACGAACCTGCACACCGGCTACCTGCCGTGGGCGCTGCTGTCGCTGCTGCAGGCCGCGTATCTGGCGCTGCTGGGCGCCGCCACCGCCTGGGTGTCGCCGCTGGCCGACCGGCACCGGGCGGCGTGGCCGCTGCTCACCGGCGTGCTGTGGGTGGGGCAGGAGGCGCTGCGTGACCGCACCCCGTTCGGCGGGTTCCCGTGGGGCCGGCTGGCGTTCAGCCAGGACACGTCGCCGCTGCTGAAACTCGCCGCGCTCGGTGGCGCCCCGCTGGTCACGTTCGCCGTCGCGGTCGCCGGTGGGCTGCTGGTGACCGCCGCGTGGCGGGACTGGCGGCGCGCGCCCGGGCAGTGGCGGCCCGTCGCCGGGCTCACCGCCGCGCTGGTGGCGCTGCTCGCCGCCGGCACGGCCGTGCCGACCGGGGTACGCGGCGCGGGCGACACCGTCACCGTCGCGATCGTGCAGGGCAACGTGCCGCGCCTCGGGCTGGACTTCAACGCCCAGCGGCAGGCGGTGCTGAACAACCACGTCGACGCGACGCTGGAGCTGGCGCGGCGGGTCGCCGAGGGCGGCCAGGACCGTCCGGACGTGGTGGTGTGGCCGGAGAACTCCAGCGACATCGACCCGCTGCGCAACCCGGGCGCGGGGGAGCGGATCTCCCAGGCCGCCGACGCGATCGGCGCGCCGATCCTGGTCGGCGCGGTGCTGGTCGGGCCCGGGCAGGGTGAGGTGCGCAACGCGGGGCTGCTGTGGCGGCCGGGCACCGGCCCGGATCTGGACCAGGTGTACACGAAGCGGCATCCGGTGCCGTTCGCCGAGTACGTGCCGCTGCGGTCCATCGCCCGCAAGGTCAGCTCCCAGGTCGACCGGGTCCGGTCCGATTTCGTCCCCGGTGACCGTCCCGGCGTGCTGAACACCGGCCCGGCCGTACTCGGCGACGTGATCTGCTTCGAGGTCGCCTACGACGGCATCGTCCGGGACACCGTCACCGGCGGCGCGCAACTGCTGGTGGTGCAGACGAACAACGCCACGTTCGACGTGGCCGAGGCCCGACAGCAGCTGGCGATGGTGCGGCTGCGGGCCGTGGAGCACGGCCGGGCCGCGTTGATGGCCTCCACCGTCGGGGTGTCCGGGTTCGTTACCCCGGACGGGCGGGTAGACGGTGCGACCGGGTTCAACACCGCCGCGGTGGTGGTGCGGCAGATGGAACTCGGTGACGGGCGTACCCCGGCGACCACGGCCGGGGTGTGGCCGGAGGTGGCGCTGACGGCGCTGGCGGTCGCGGCCCTGGCCGGCGCGGCCGTGCTGCGCCGCCGCCGGGAGGTCGCTCCCGGCTGAGCCGACGAGCGGGAGGCGGTGCGACGGTGGGCGTGGCAGCCGACAGGCGGACGGTCGGCCATCCCGGGGTGGGGCGGGTCCTGGTGGTCATCCCCACCTACAACGAGGCCGACAACGTCGGGCGCATCGTCGCCCGGGTACGCGAGGCGGCGCCGGCGGTGGACGTCCTCGTCGCCGACGACAACAGCCCTGACGGCACCGGAGCGATCGCCGACACGATCGCCGACGCCGACCCGGGGGTGCACGTGTTGCACCGGGCCGGCAAGGAAGGACTCGGCGCGGCCTACCTGGCCGGGTTCGCCTGGGCGCGCTCCCGCGGCTACGACGCGGTGGTGGAGATGGACGCCGACGGCTCGCACGCCCCGGAGGATCTGCCGGCGCTGCTGCACGCCGCCCGCGACGCCGACGTGGTGATCGGCTCCCGGTGGACGCGCGGCGCGCGGGTGCTGAACTGGCCGTGGCGGCGGCTGCTGCTGTCCCGGGTCGGCAACCTGTACGCGCGGCTGGCGCTGGGCATGCCGGTCAGCGACGCCACCGGCGGCTACCGGGTGTACCGGGCCAGCGCGCTGGACGCGATCGACCTGGACTCGGTGCGGTCCCAGGGCTACGCGTTCCAGGTGGAGCTGTCGCGGCTGGCGCACCGTGCCGGGGTGCGGATCGTGGAGGTGCCGATCACGTTCGCCGAGCGGGAACACGGCGACAGCAAGATGAGCCCGCTGATCGTGGCGGAGGCGTTGTGGCGGGTCACCCGCTGGGGGGTGCGGGACCGCCTGGCGACCGCCCCCGCCCGCCCGGACGCGCTCGCGCGCTGGCCTTGAGCCGGGGCGTGTCATGCTTGAGGGGCGTGATGACCCCGGGCTGATGAGGTGAGATGCGCCGAGGACTGAAGTACGTACCGCCGGCCCTGCTGCTGTTCGCGCTGCTGGAGCTGACCGTTTTCGTGCTGGTCGGCCGGGCCGTCGGGTTCGGCCCGGCGGTGCTGATGGTGTTCGGGGCGTCCCTGCTGGGGCTGGTGCTGCTGCGCCGCGAGGGCATGCGGGCGTGGCGCGGTTTCCGCGCGGCGGCGCAGGCCGGCCGTCCGCCGGGCGCCGAGGTGACAGACGGCCTCGTCGGTCTGCTGGGTGCGCTGCTGCTGGCGCTGCCGGGCCTGGTCAGCGGCGTGGTGGGCCTGCTGTTGCTGGTGCCGCCGCTGCGCCGGCTGGCCGGTGGCGGGGTGCGCCGGGCCACCGAGCGGCGGGTGTCGTCGATGGTCGCCGGTGACCTGTTCGGGCCGCGCCGGGTGCGTGTGTACCGGGGTGCGCCGCAGCCGACCCCGGAGCCCGCGCCGTCACCGTCGCCTTGTCCGGCGCCGTCGCCCCAGCCGGTCACCGACCCGGGCAAGGCCATCGAGGGCGAGATCGTCGACCGCTGACGCGCGTCGACCCTTGATCAACACCACTTCGCCGAGGTGGTGGCATCAGACCCCGCCCG